>NZ_JAYXIH010000008.1:0-115123 GCF_036016755.1 Aurantimonas sp. A3-2-R12
CAAATCTGATGAAACAGCCTTTCCCATGAAGCACCTCCTGCTCACAGAGAATCAAACCGAACATCAAATGGGAACCCGTCGATTCAAATTATTCGCCGGATGCTCTAGCCGTGGAGCAGCAGGACGCGGGCGGCCAAGGACCGGCGGATATGCTCGCGCGCGACCTGTTCGGCCGTATCCGCGTCGCGCACCGCGACCGCTTCCACGATCGCCGTGTGCTCCCGGCAAGCCTCGGCGTGGCGGCCTGGAACGGAGTAGGTCGTGGGGCCAAGCAAGGCGATGGCGTCCTGCATCTCCTGCAGCGCCGCATCGAGATAATGGTTACGGGCGGAGGCGTAGAGCGTATCGTGGAAGCGATGGTTGAGGTCGGCGGCCAGGTCGCTCGCTTCGGGGGCGACAGCGGCGAACCGCTGCCCGATGTCGGCCAGCACCTGGTGCTCCGCCGGTGCGCCATGCTGCGCCGACAGACGCGCGGCGGCGCCCTCGAGAATTTCCCGCATGGCGTAGAGTTCGAACACCTCCGCCGATCCGAGACGGCGCACGACCAGCCCTCGGCCGCTCGCAGGCTCGACCAAGCGCTTGGCCAAGAGGCGGCTGAACGCTTCCCTGACGGGCGTTCGGCTGACCTTGAGCCGATGCGCCACTTCCTCCTCGCGTAGCCGATCTCCGGGACGGTATTGGCCGGCACGGAGAGCGTCCCGCAAGGCGTCGAAGACATATTGCGACAGGCCCTGCCGATTGCCTTCGCGCGCGCCGGAACTTGGTGACGCTGCTCCTGTAACCATGACTACGCCTCTCTGAATGCGCCGCCGATGGTGCTGTGAATAGCACGCGGCTGTTGACCAGTGTAGCAACTTGTGTTTTTTCGTATACAAATAAATACGAAGCCAACTTTAACGGACTAGGGCAGCCATGGCGGACTGGGACAAGCGCTGGGACGTGCTCGTGGCGGGCGGCGGTAACGCCGCCCTCTGCGCGGCGATCGCCGCCCGGCGGGAGGGGCGTTCGGTGCTGGTGGTGGAGGCAGCGCCGAAATTCTACCGCGGCGGCAACACCCGGCACACCCGCAACATGCGCTGCGCCCACGATGCCGCGACCGAGACGTTGTCGGGTCCCTATGGCGAGGCGGAATTCTTCGACGATCTGATGCTGGTGACGGCGGGCAACACCGACGAGACGTTGGCGCGCCTGATGATCCGCGAGTCGAAGGCGATGCTGGACTGGATCCAGGAACAGGGAGTGCGGTTTCAACCCTCCCTGGGCGGCACGCTGAGCCTGGGGCGGACCAATTCGTTCTTTCTCGGTGGCGGTCGTTCGATGCTGAATTCGCTCTACCGGACGGCGGAACGGCTGGGCGTCGTGGTCGCCTACGATGCGGAGGTGACGGGGCTGGAAATCGAGGACGGCGCCTTCCGATCCGCGACTGTCACGACGCCGAAGGGAGCGCATCGCGTCGTCGCGGCGAACTTCGTTGCGGCGTCCGGCGGTTTCGAGGCCAATCTCGAATGGCTGAAGGAAGGCTGGGGCGACAAGGCCGACAACTTCCTCATCCGCGGCACGCCCTACAACAAGGGAACGATCATCCGCATGCTGCTGGAAGCGGGTGTCGAACAGATCGGCGATCCGACCCAGTGCCACGCCGTGGCGATCGACGCGCGGGCGCCGAAATTCGACGGCGGCATTATTACGCGACTCGACTGCGTGGTGTTCGGCATCGTCGTCAACCGGGATGGCGCCCGCTTCTACGACGAGGGCGAGGACATCTGGCCGAAGCGCTATGCGATCTGGGGACGACTGGTCGCGGCGCAACCAGACCAGATCGCCTACATCATCTTCGACGCCCCATCGCTGGAAAAGTTCATGCCGTCGCTGTTTCCGCCTGTCATGGCCGGATCGATCGGCGAACTGGCCGACACGCTCGGCCTCGATCGGAAGGCGCTGCAAGACACCGTCACCACGTTCAACGCGGCGGTCGAGGGCGGCCGTCCCTTCGACCATACGACACTCGACGGCAACCGGACGCGCGGCCTTGACATCGACAAGACCAATTGGGCCCAGCGCATCGAAACAGCGCCGTTCTATGCCTATCCGGTGCGGCCCGGCATCACCTTCACCTATCTCGGCGTGCGCGTGAACGAACAGGCGCGGATGAAGATGGCCGACGGCCGGCCAGCGCCGAACATGTTCGCGGCGGGAGAGATCATGGCGGGCAACGTCCTCGGACAAGGCTACGCGGCCGGTATCGGCATGACCATCGGCAGCGTCTTCGGGCGGATCGCCGGACAGGAGGCTGCCCGCAATGCATAGGACCGATGCCCTTGCCGAGGCCGACCGGCTGATGACGGTTTGCAACTCCTGCCGCTACTGCGAAGGCCTGTGCGCGGTATTCCCGGCGATGGAGATGCGGCGCGACTTCCAGGACGGCGATCTCAACTATCTGGCCAATCTCTGCCATTCCTGCGGCGCCTGCTACTACGATTGCCAGTTTTCTCCGCCGCATGAATTCGCGGTCAACGTGCCCAAGGTCCTCGCCGAAGTCCGCAACCAGTCCTACGAGCAATATGCTTGGCCACAGGCGTTTCGCGGGGTCTTTGCCCGCCATGGCCTGGTCGCGGCATTGCTGGTGGCGCTATCGGTCGCACTCTTCCTGATTGGATTCGTAGCCTGGAACGCGCCGGCAGCCCTGTTCACGGCGCATCTCACGGACGAGAATTTCTACGCGCTGATGCCGCACAACGCCATGGCGCTGCTCTTCGGCACGGTCTTCCTCTTCGCAATCTTTGCCCTGGGCATGGGCGCGCGCAACTTCTGGCGTGACATCGGCGAGCCGGCCGCGACGCTTGCCCAGCCGGCCGCGCTCGCTCGCGCGGCCCATGACGCCGGCACCTTGCGTTATCTCGACGGGGGCGGCGAGGGCTGCATGAACGAGGACGAGGCGCCAACCGATCGCCGCCGAATCTACCACCACCTGACCTTCTACGGGTTCATGCTCTGCTTCGCCGCAACATCGGTCGCGACGCTTTATCATTACGTCTTCGGGCGCGTGGCCCCTTATCCCTGGTGGGACGTGCCGGTCATCCTCGGCACGCTGGGCGGAATCGGGTTGTTGATCGGCCCCGCAGGTCTTCTCGCAGCGAAACTGCGCCGCGACGAGGCGCTGCAGGATGGTAGCCGGTTCGGCATGGATACGGCGTTCCTCGCCATGCTGTTCCTCACCGGCCTGACGGGGCTCATGCTGCTGTTCCTGCGCGCGACCCCGGCCATGGGGGTGCTCCTGGCTGTGCACCTCGGCTTTGTGCTGGCCCTGTTCCTGACCCTGCCCTATGGCAAGTTTGTGCACGGCATCTACCGGTATCTGGCGCTGGTTCGCTATGCCAAGGAGAGCAAGACAATCGAACAGGAAGCCGCCGGTGCCGGGGCATAAAAGCCCCACGCGGCTGCGCAAACAGTTGATCACGCTGATCATCGCCGCTGTTGGCGTCGTGCTGTTCTGGCTGGCGGATATGCCCCTGCCGTTCCTTCTGGGTCCGCTGTTTGCCTGTCTCGCTGCGGCGATGGTTGGGGCAACGCTGGCCGACTCCGGTCAGGTCGGCGTCATGATGCGCACGGTGCTCGGCGTGGCCGTCGGCTCGTCCATTACGCCGGATCTTCTGACCCGCCTCCCCGGCATGGCCTATTCCGTCGCCCTCGTGCCGCTGTTCGTCCTGATCATCGGACTGATCGGGTATCCGTTCTTCCGCCGCGTCTGCGGATTCGACGGGCCGACATCCTACTACGCCGCCATGCCCGGCGGATTTCAGGACATGGTGATCTTTGGCCAAGAGGCCGGCGCGGACATTCGGGCCCTGTCGCTCATCCACGCCACACGGGTTCTGCTGATCGTCACGCTCGTCCCGTTCCTGATGACGTCGATCTACGGTCAACCGCTCACCAACGCGCCGGGTGCTGCGCTGGCGGAAATTCCGGCACGAGAACTGCTCCTGATGGCGGTTGCCGCCCTGGTCGGCTGGAAGGGTGGCGAACGCATCGGATTGTTCGGCGCCTCGATCATCGGGCCGTTGGTCGTCACGGCCGTTTTCAGTCTGCTCGGCCTCATCGAACATCGCCCGCCGGCGCTGGCGATTCTCGCAGCGCAGTTCTTCATCGGTGCCTCGATCGGCGCGAAATACACCGGCGTCAGCTGGCGCGAATTGCGGGTCGACGTCCTGGCGGGCGCGGCTTTCTGCGTACTACTCGGCGTCGTT
The DNA here is from genome assembly GCF_036016755.1 of Aurantimonas sp. A3-2-R12. NCBI lineage: Bacteria > Pseudomonadati > Pseudomonadota > Alphaproteobacteria > Hyphomicrobiales > Aurantimonadaceae > Aurantimonas > Aurantimonas sp. A3-2-R12. Next base: position 4,245 of record NZ_JAYXIH010000008.1, read on the forward strand.
GCGACGATTTTCGCCGAAGCCGTGGCGCTGGCGGGCTTTGCTCCGGCCGTCGAGGCGCTCTTGTCCTTCGCGCCGGGCGGTCAGGCCGAAATGGCGATGCTGACGATCATCGCCGGCGCGGATCTCGCCTTCGTCGTCACCCACCACATCGCCCGCATCGTGGTGGTGATCGCCGGCGCGCCTATCGTGGCGCATTTCCTGAAATGGAAGGATCGTGAATGAGAATCGCCATTCTCGACGACTGGTCCGGCTCGGCGCTCGACTATGCCGACTGGGCCAGCCTCGGCGCCAGCATCGAGGTGTTTTCCGAGCCCTTTGCGTCCACCGAGGCGCTGGTCGCCGCTCTCCGTCCGTTCGACGTGCTCTGTCTGATGCGCGAGCGCACCCCCTTCCCTGCCCCTGTGATCAAAGCGTTGCCGGCGCTGACGCTGATCGTGACTACCGGCGCGCGCAACAATGCGATCGATCTCGAGGCGGCGCGGGCAGCCGGGATCACGGTCTGCGGCACCCGGGCGCGCAAGACCACGACGGCCGAACTGACGCTGCTTCTGATCCTGGCGCTGTCGCGCAACCTTTTCGGCGAAGCCGGGCGGCTACGCGAGGGCGGCTGGCAGGGGCCGCCGGGGCGCGACCTCGATGGCCTCCGGCTCGGCCTGATCGGCCTGGGGACCGTCGGCGCACAGGTCGCCCGGTTGGCACAGGGTCTGGGAATGCGCGTCAGCGCCTGGTCGCAAAACCTGACAGACGCGCGCTGCGCCGAATGCGGAGTGCCTCATGCGCCATCGCTTGCGGCTCTGATGGGCGAAAGCGACGTGGTTTCGGTCCACCTCGTGCATTCGCCGCGGACCGATCGCCTGATCGGATCGGACGCTTTCGCCGCGATGCGAGACGGCGCCGTCTTCGTCAACACATCCCGCGCCGGAATCGTCGATACGCCGACGCTCCTTGCCGCAATGCGCGCCGGGCGACCGGCCAAGGCCGGGCTTGATGTCTTCGACGCCGAGCCACTTCCGCAGGACGATCCGCTTCGCGCGGCCTTCGCCGAGTTCGGCGACCGCCTGCTCGCCACGCCGCATCTTGGCTATGTCACCGACGAAACCTGGCGGCTGTTCTACGGTGACACCGTCGAGGCCGTCGCCGCCTGGCGCGACGGCACGCCGATCCGAGAGCTATAGCCACTTCGTCGGCTCAGCGGCTCCAGACCGCGCCGGGCACCATCAGTTGCCCCTTTGCCAATAGGCGCGCCGTACGCAGCAGCCCCGCCGAGCGCAGATCGAAGCCGTCGGACCCATGGGTGAAATCGGCCGCGACCTCGATGTTTCCCGAGGCGTGCTCGATCGTGACCACGGCGGGTCCTTCGACCGGACGCTCGGCCAGGCCGTCGGCGACGGTCCCGGGGACCAAGGCGCACGAGGCGAGGCATTGGGCGCCGGTGACGGCCATCGACGGATGACAATTCCAGGGCATGAAGTAGCGGGCCGAGATCGTTCCACCGGAACGGGCGCTACTGAGCAGGCCGAATTTCGGCATCACCGATTTCGACACGTCGCCGAGCCCCATCCGGCGTCCGGCCTCCTGCCGGATCGGCTCCATACGGGCATAGAAGTCGCGATTGGCGTCGAGTTCCTCGGCGCTCTCCTCGCCGGTCAGGCCGAACGCGTCGGCGCGCGCGATGACGATGGGCATCGCCACGTCCATGCAGGTGACCTCGACCCCGTCGATCACGTCGCGCAGATTGCCGGTCGGCAGCAGCGCCCCACAGGTCGACCCGACCACGTCCATGAAATTGAGCGTCACCGGCGCCGCCGTCCCCGGCACGTCGTCGATACGCGCATCGCCATCATATTCGACGAATCCGTCCGGCGTCTGCACGATCGCTTCGATCCGCGCTTCGGTATTGACGGCCCGGATGCGCACCGGTGTCTGCGGACCCTTGATACCGACCAGCCCCATCTCGATCGCGGCGGGGCCGACACCGGAGAGGATGTTGCCGCAGGTCGGCTTGAAGTCGACCAGGCCGTCGAGCACCGAAACCTGGGCGAAGAAGTAATCTACCTCGGCCCAGTCGTCTTCGGACCGAGACAGCATGGCGACCTTGGTGGTCACCGCCGCGCCGCCCCCGATTCCGTCGATGTTGAGCTTGTGGCCGGAGCCCACGGCCGCGACCAGCACCCGCGCCAGTGACTCGCGGTCCTCGGGAAGATCCTGCCTCGCGATATAAGGGCCGCGAGAGGTCCCGCCGCGCATGAACAGGAAAGGGATTTCGGTCTGCCGCATTGATGCTACCTCAAAGGCCAAGGGAGATCGACGGCCGATTGCAGCCATCCGCTCGGGAAATTAAGCGACAGGGCGTTGGCCAGGAAGGTGAAGAAGACCATCGCCACCGCCGTCAGGAGCAGTGTGCGCGTCCAGCCGGCTTGCGCCCGCACCCGCAGAAACACCAGGAAGAAGACCAGCGCGCCCAACCAGAATCCGATCAGGGCGGTGATGGCGACCAACGCCGCGATCCAGAGCGCTCCGGCCCAAGGACTGCGAATATCGTCCGCGCCGACATGATCGCCGTGGACCTCGTGATCGAAGATCGCCGGATTGGCATTCTCGCCGAGCACGAGCACCCCGAGCAGCAGCAACGCGAACAGACCGGCGACAGCCGCGCTGCCCATCGGGAAGACCGCCCCGAGGAAGGATTGCCCGGCCGCATCCCAGATCGCATAGGCAAAGATCGCGACGACGAGGGCGGCAAACGCGATCTGCGGCCCGCGGTCGGCCAACGGCGCGCGCCCCGAAACCGAGACGGCGGTCTCGGAGGCACCTGCCGGAGCCGGGGCGCCGGTGTCGTCGACGCGGTTGCGCACGCCGAACCAGATCGACAGCGCCGTCAGCGCGCCGATGATCAAGACGCCGGGACGGCTCAGGAACTCCCAGCCGTAGAACTGCACTGCCTGGTAGAGGTAGGTCTCGGCCTGCGGCGCCAGCACGAAGCCGATCAGCATCGCCGGACGCGGCCAGCCGAACCGCTTCATCAGGACGCCAAGCACGCCGAGCACCAGTAGCGCCACCAGATCGGCCAGGTCGCGCGTCGCCTGAAAGGCGGCGAAGGAAATCACCGCGATCATGAACGGGGCGAGCAGCGGAAACGGAATCGTCGTCAGCCGCGAGATCGGCTGCGCCAGTGCGATACACAGCCCCGCGCCGATGACATTGGCAAGGGCAAGCGACCAGATAATCGAATAGGTGATGTTCAGATCGGAGGTGACCATCGAGGGGCCAGGCTCGATGCCGATCAGCACCATGCCGCCGAGAAACACCGCCATCGACCCGGATCCGGGAATACCGAAAAGCAGCGTAGGCAGCAGCGCACCGCCCTCCTTGGCGTTGTTGGCGCTTTCCGGAGCGATCACGCCGCGAATATCGCCGTGGCCAAATCGCGAGGTGTCCTTGGTCGTCTGCACCGCATGACCGTAGGCGATCCAGTCCACCACCGATCCGCCGAGGCCGGGGATCGCGCCGATGATGCAGCCGATGCCGGCGCAACGCAGGCTAAGGAACCAGTGGCGCATCCAATCGCGGACGCCCTCGAACCATCCAGCGCCGAGAGCGACCCCACCGGTAATGGACTGATTGCGGCGCAGCAATTCGGCGATTTCGGGAAATGCGAAGAGTCCGAGGCCAACAACGACCAGCGGCACGCCGTCGTAGAGATAGTCGAAGTCCAGGATCATCCGGAATTCGCCGGTGGCGGGCGCGCCACCGACCGAGCCGAGCACCAGCCCGATCCCGCAGGCCGCCAGCCCCTTGGCAAGACTGCGGCCGGCCAGCACGCCGACCATGGAGAGGCCGAACAGCGACAGCATGAACAGTTCCGCGGAGCCGAATGCGAGGATGATCGGCCGTGCGATCAAAACGAAACCGGTCAGGACGACAGCCCCGAACAGGCCCCCGAAGAGCGAGGAGACAAAGGCGGCCGAGAGCGCCCGCGCTGCCTGGCCCTGCTTGGCCAGCGGAAATCCGTCGAGCACGGTGGCCTGGCTGGCACTGGATCCGGGAATGCCCATGAGGACCGACGCGAAGGTGTCGGAGGTCGGGATGACCGCGATCAGGCCGATCAGCATGGCCAACGCGGTGACCGAGTCCATACCGTAGAGAAAGGGGATCAGCAGCGACAATCCGGCGATGCCGCCGAGGCCGGGGAAGACGCCGATCGACAGGCCGAGCAGCACGCCGAGCAGCATGTAGAGCATATGCTGCCACGTCAGGAGTTCGGCGAGTGCCGAAACGAAGACGTCGAACATGGCGGTGACCTCCCAGCGCCGCGTTAGAGCGCCGTGCGTCCATTCGAACGCACAAAGGACGCTCTAACACTTTGATTGAGCATCGAAATTATCCAAAAACCGGATTCCACTTTTTGGTCCGATGCTCCAGACTCGTAGCGGGCGGCCCCTGCGAGCCGCCCGCCACATCACATCAGGGGGTCAGTCGTCGCTCAGCTTGACGTTATATTCCGTGCCCAGCATGTCGACGACCTGGCTGCGCAACTCGGGCGAGATCGTCGTACCTTTGTCGTACAATGCCTGCGCCGGCTTGCCGGTGACCTGCTCGTAGGTGCCCAGGACCGGCTCCTTGGCCGACTGGTATTCGGGATCGGCCTTCATCTGGGTCACGGCGTCCTGATAGGCGGCGACGATGTCGTCGGGTGTGTCCTTGGGCAAGAAGACCATCTTCTGGGCCGGAAAACCGGCGGTGAAGAAGGCGAAATAGGCATCGAACTCCGGACCCGACGGCGCTTTTCCGGTCAGCATTTCGTAGGCTTCCCCGAAATGCGGCAGGTCGGGAAAGGTCGGATCGCGGACGAGATTGCCGTCCTCGTCCAGCGCGCCCCAGGAGAACAGCGGAACCGCCTTGCCCTCGTCGACCAGCGGCTGCACGTTCTTCAGATAGGCCGAAGACGTCTGGTAATCGATGTTGACCTCGCCGCGCTCGAAGGCGAGGCGTCCGTCGCCACGGCCCTTGAAGCCGAAGACGTGCTGGACGTCGAGGCCCATCATCTGGAAACCGAGCAGCGGAACCAGATCGAGCGAGGTAGCGCCCTGGCTCGCATAGACCAGCTTCTGATCCTTCAGATTGCCGATGTCATCCGCTGTCGGAACCAGTTCGGGAGAGGCATAGACGACACCGCCGGTCGGCGCGGCCATGACGATCTTCCAATCCTTGTATTCATAGCGGACGCGCGGATCGCCCAGAAGATACGGGAACTGAGTCGAGCCCGACGTGCCGAGGATGGTCAGGCCGTCCGGCTTTGCGCGGCTGGCGAAGAGGTTGGTGCCCTTGGTCGAACCACCGCCCGGCTCGTTGACCACGACAACCGTGGGGTTGCCGGGCAGATATTTGGAGAAGAACGGCGCGTTGAACCGCGCCCAGGTGTCCGAACCGCCGCCCGGCGAGAACGGGATGATCCATTCGATAGTCTTGCCTTCGAACGAGACCTGAGCCGAAGCCGGCCCCGACACGGTGAGCGCGGCGAGTGAAGCCGCGATCGCCAGCGTCGCGCGGCGCGTGAAACTGTTAAGTGTCATTGGGTCCTCCCAGACCGTTGCATTGATCGTCGAGAGCAGATGACGGTATCCCGCGCTCCGCGTCTCCTCTCCCATAGATCTGCCGGCGTCGTCGAAATCGCGGGGCCAGCTTGATCCGGGCCTGTTTATCCGCGCAACCTGTCTGAACCCTGTCAAGGGCCGGAGGACCATGCGAATTGTATTGATCGAAGACAATGAGAGCCTGGCGCGTGGAATCGCCACGGCGCTGCGCGATCTCGGACATGCCGTGGACTGCCTTTTGGACGGCAGCGATGGTGCCACTTATCTCGCCACCCAAGGCGCCGACGTCGCGATCGTCGATGTCAACCTGCCGGGGCTGAGCGGCTTCGATCTGGTCCGGGCATTGCGGCAACGCGGGGATTCGACGCCGGTCCTGATGCTGACGGCGCGGGGCGAGACAAGCGATCGGATCACCGGGCTGGACGCCGGCGCCGACGACTATCTGGTCAAGCCGTTCGACATGGCCGAGCTGATCGCCAGACTGCGTGCGCTTGCGCGGCGGCTACCGGGCTTGCGGCCCGTCGAGGAAACGCTCGGCCGGCTCCGGTTCGACCACGGGGCGCGACAGCTGTTCGGGCCGCAGGGCCCCATCGACCTCGCGCGGCGTGAACTCGCGCTGTTCGAGTATCTGCTTCAAAATTCGGGGCGCGTGATCGCGAAAGAGCAAATCGGCGAGGCATTGTATGGCGTCGGCTCCGAGATCGAACCGAACGCGGTCGAACTGGCGGTGTCGCGTCTCCGACGCAAGCTGCGCGAGACCGGCGTCGAAATCCGCACGGCTCGCGGGGTGGGCTACATGCTTGATGCCGGCAATGACGGGCAACAATGAACCGCTCGCTGCGCTCTCGGCTATTCCTGCTGATCGTCCTGCCCCTGGTCGTCGTCGCCGGCTTCGCCGCCGTGGCTCGCTATGTGATGGCGGAGCGGACGTCGCAGACCCTCTACGACAATACTCTCCTCGCCGTCGCATTGGCGATTTCCCGCGACGTCGTCCTCAGCGAGGGCGATCTCCTGTCCGAGCAGCTGTTGGAATCGCTGACCCAAACGCTCGGCGACGCCATCTATTACGAAGTGACCGGCCCCGGCGGACGCTTCGTCACGGGATATACCAACTCACCGCCGCAACCGGGAACCGAAGAGATCGCAAGCGGCGTTCCCGCCTTCTTCGACGCGGAATATTTCGACGCGCCCGTTCGGGCGGTCGTTCTCCGCGAATTCATCCCCGAACCGCAATTCGGCGGTTGGGTGACGGTCAAGGTCTGGCAGACCGTCCGCCAGCGCGACGCGCTGAGCTTGCAACTGGCTATGGAGGCGTCGACCCTCATGGCAGTGGTAATCGTCGCTGCGGGCGCCTTCGTCTGGTTTGGCATCAATTTCGGCTTGCGGCCGTTGCTGCAATTGCGCGAAGCCGTCGAGCGCCGTTCGCAGGACGATCTGAGCCCGATCCGGCGAACTGTGCCGCGCGAGGTCAAGAGCCTCGTGCGGGCCATGAATGCGCTCTTCCGGCAGCTCTCCGACGCCTTCGCGGCGCGGGACGCCTTCATTTCCAACGCGGCGCACCAGCTGCGGAACCCAATTGCGGCGATCCTCGCCCAAGCCGAGGCGGCCGAGGCGGCACCGCCGGACGCGGATTTGCGCGGACGCGTCTCGGAGGTCGCCGAAGCGGCCCGGCGTACCGCACGCCTGACCCAGCAACTGCTATCCTTGGAACGGGCGCGCGGCCTCCCGCCCGGATCGAGCGAGGAAAAAATCGAACTCGCGAAACTGGCCGCCGACATATTGCGCGGACGAGCGGCTGCCGCATTGCTGCGTGGTATCGACGTGTCGCTGGACGTGGCGGGGGAACCGGTCCTGATACGAGGCGATCCGGTGTTGCTCGGCGAGGCCCTCGAGAACCTTCTCGATAACGCCATCCGATACGGATGCCGGGACGGCGGTGCTGTCCGGGTCGCGGTCGGATTCGAGCCGGGAATTGTTCGTCTGGCCGTCGAGGATGATGGACCCGGCGTACTGACGAAGCAGCGAGACCGCATCTTCGAGCGCTTCCAGCGCGGTGTAGACGACGGGGTGGAAGGCTGCGGACTCGGCCTTGCCATCGTGCGGGAAATCGTCGATCGGCACGGCGGACACGTCTGGTTGGGCGACACGCCAGGTGGAGCGCGGTTCGTGATCGAATTGCCTATCGCGGGGGCCGCTGAGTAACGCATGGGTTCGGCCCGCCCGGCTTGGACCGACAATTGCGACGCGGCTACCTTGCGGCTACCCTTTCCCCACGGGCGCCGCCGTGCGCCGCGATGACGCGGTCGGCATCGCGACCGTAAACCTCCTCATAGTGGTCGAAGGCGCTTTCGAACCAGCCGATGCCCTGGGTCGCTGATCGGAGCGCCTGCCCCAGTTCCTCCAGCGCGACGGCGGGAAGTCGCGTACGCAGCAGATCCCAGCCGCGTGCGTCCGGATTCGGTTCAAAGCCCAGCACGCGCCCCTTCAGCGACGAGATCATCGCGACGAGCGCGCCGGTATAAAGGGCGGGCGCGTGGATAGCGGCCTCATGGATCGGCTGCAGCAACATCGGGACCGCCTCCGCCAGCGCCTCCGCGACCGCCGCTCGCCCCGCCGCGCGAAAGGCGAAGTCCGAGCTGTCCACCGCATGGTATTGCCCATCGGTCAGCGTCACAGCGATGTCAATCACGGGAAAGCCGAGCGGCCCCGACGCCAGCGCGTCCCGTGCTCCCGCCTCGATCGAAGGGATGTAGTTTCGCGGCACGGCACCGCCCTTCACCGTCTCGTCGAAGCTGAAGCCACCACCCCGCCGGTTTGGCCGCACGGTCAATTTGACGTCGGCGAACTGCCCCGCGCCTCCGGTCTGCTTGCGATGACGATGGTGGATGCTGGCCGGTCGGCTGATCGTTTCGCGCCAGACGCCGTCGGGCGCGTGGTCCGACGCCTTCACGCCGAACTCTTCCGCCAGCATGCTGAGCACGCGACGAAGGTGCATCGGCCCTTGGAGATGCACGACCAGCGCGCCCGTCGCCCCCTCCTGACTGACCGCCAAGCCCGGATCGTCCTCGGCGATGCGGGCAAGGGCCAGGGAAAGCTTCGCCTGGTCGCGATCGTTCTCTGGCGCCAGGCTGCGCACGAACATCGGTTCCGGTGAGCAGGCCCAGGCGGGCGGATCGCCGCTCCGGTCAGCGAAGAGCAGCCGGCTAGCGGCAAGATGATCCGACTTGAGCGCCAAGGCGATACCGCCAGCTGGCAGCGGCGACGACGCCGGCTTGCCCGTGCCAACCTCCATGAGCGCACCCAGATTTCCGCCGGCGAGCGAGGACCCGGCGCTCACCCCGTCGACGAGCGCCCGGAGAATTTTCTCCTTGCCGAGATGCTTCCGGTACTGGGCGTGAAACGTGACCGCCATCGGCCCCGCCTCCCCCGCCTGCGATCCGGCGGCCAGCCGCTGACGCAGGACATCGACGGAAGGAGCCTCATGGCGCAGCAGCTTCATCAGCCGGACAACGCCGGCACCATGCAGGGCGGAGCCGATCAGCGCCGGGTTCGCCCGGTTCTCGGCAAGCGCCCGGCAGCAGATCGCATAGAGAGCGCCTGTCGCCGGTTCGCGGTCCTCCACGATCTCCTCGAGCAACCGATCGTCGAACTCGGATAGGTTTTCCAGCAGCTCCGCCCGCGCCTCATGCTCACGCGCCACGGCACTCTCGGGAACCTCGACCAGAGCGGATGGTCCTCCCTCCTGATAGCGCCAGGCGCGCTCGGAGACGAGATCGACCGCGCCGACGACCTGCTCTCCGTCGCGGATCGGGATCTGGCGAAGCACGATCGGATGGCCGCAATAGTCCTGCAGCCCGGCAACGACGTCGCGGAGTCGGGCCCGGGTTTCATCGATACGGTTGACGAAGACGAGACAGGGCATGCCCGATGCCTCCACTGCCCGGAAGAACGGCGCCGTGAGCACGGCGGCCTCGGGATCGGGCGAAACGACGATCACCGCCGCATCGCTGGCCAGCAAGGCCGCGCGCGCTTGCGGTAGGGTCTCGATGTCGCCCGGGCAGTCGATCGCGCACCAAGGCTCGTCCATGAAATCGAATCTGACGACACCGAGGCCGTCACGGGTTTCGAAGCGCTCGCCCGCAGCTTGGGGCCCGGCGAGCCGATTGACGAGTGTGGTTTTCCCGGCACCTGCCGGACCGAGAACCGTGAAGCACCGCATGATCGGCTCCTTTACGCTTCGCACTCGCGGCGTTCGGGCGCCCCGCATCGGGGCGACCGCGGCGAGTTCCAGGCAGAATGTCGCAAAACGGAGCCGCCGTCGATCTTGTCGGTAAAAAGGACATCCGCAGGGGTTCTTTCTCGAAGCTTTCATTGATGAGAGATTGCAGGCGCTGACCGGATGGAATTCGACGCCGAACCAGGGAGCAACCCGTGGAAACCACCGACCCCTTCGATCTCGCGCGCTTCGTAAGGGCTCAGGCGCCGGTCTTCGACACTGTCGTCGACGAGCTGAGCGCGGGACAAAAGCGCAGCCACTGGATGTGGTTCATCTTCCCGCAACTGCGGGGCTTGGGGCGTTCATCGCTGGCTGAATTCTACGGCATCGGCTCGCTCGACGAGGCGCGCGCCTATCTGGCCGATCCTGTCCTCGGACCGCGGCTGGTCCTTTGCACGCAAACGGTACTGGGAGTGCGGGACCGCACCCTCCGCGCCATCTTCGGCTCGCCCGACGACATGAAATTCCGCTCCTCCATGACCCTGTTCGCACAGGCCGTCGAAGCGGAGGAAAGTCCGTTCGCTCTGGCGCTCCAACGCTATTGCGATGGACGAATGGACGAAAAGACGCTGGCGCGGTTGGCGGCGGCCGGGACATAGGTCGCAACGGCCGCGAGCCGGTTGCGGTTGGATGCTTCACCGCTCCGCAAGGACGCACGGCCCCGCGGAGCGGCCTGGCATCCAACTTAGTCGTAGAGAACCGCCGCGATCTCCGGATCGTCGATGGTCGCCTTGTCATAGTAGAAGAAGCCGGTGTCGATATTCTTCTCGACGGTCTCGCCCTTGGCGGCTGCGACGGCCGCCTTCACCGTCTCGTAGCCGATGCCGACCGGATTCTGGGTAATAGCACCCGCCATCGATCCATCGCGCACGGCCTCTTTCTGAGCCGCGCCGGAATCGTACCCGATCACCACGACCTCGTCCCGGCCCATCTCACGCTTGCCGTTGAGAACCCCGATGGCCGATCCCTCATTGGCGCCGAAGATACCGGCGAGGTCGGGATTGGCCTGCAGGATCGACTTGGTGATCTCGGTCGACTCGAGCTGATCGCCGCCACCGTATTGCACCGAGACGATCTCGATGTCGGGATGCGCCTCCTTGATCCGGTTGCTGAAGCCCTCGACGCGGTCGATGCCGGTGCGGCTGGTCTGGTCATGCGCGACGACCGCGACCTTGCCCTTGTCACCGATCAATTCCGCCATCTTGTCGGCCGCGAGCGCCGCGGCGGCGACGTTGTCGGTCGAAGCGGTCGCCATCGGAATATCGCTGTCGACGCCGGAGTCGAAGGCGATAACCGGGATGCCAGCATCCTTCGCCTGTTGCAGAAGCGGAATTGCCGCTTGGCTATCGAGCGCCGCGAAGCCGATCGCGTCCGGCTTCTTCGCCAGCGCGGCCGACAGCATGTCGATCTGGCGGTCGACCATGGTTTCGTTGTCCGGACCCTCGAAGCTGACCTCGACGCCAAGCTCTTCGGCCGCCTTGTCGGCGCCCGCCTTGACCGCCTGCCAGAACTGATGCTGGAAGCCCTTCGAGATCAGCGGCACATACATCTTTTCCTGCGCCGTGGCTGCTCCGCCTGCGGCCAAGAGGGCTGCGGCGCTGATCGCGCCGAGAATGACTCGTCTGGTGAACATGATTTTTCCTCCGGGTTGCGTTTGCTTGCTGGGTGATGTCGTCGGGGCGCGGTTCGCCCTCTTGGTTGTTGTCGCCTTCGCTATATCCGGCGGCGACGCATCATGTCGGCATAGACCGCCAGGATGATGATCGCGCCGGTGACCACCGTCTGCCATTCCTGCGCCACCGACAGAATGCGCAGGCCGTTGGTGAGCACGGCCATGATCAGCGCGCCGATCAGCGTGCCGAGGATGGTGCCGCGCCCGCCCGACAGCGACGTACCGCCGATCACGACAGCGGCGATCGCCTCCAGTTCGTAGCCGAGGCCGAGCGCCGGCTGGGCCGAGTTGAGACGCGAAGCGATGAGCAGTCCGGCGATGCCGCAGATCCCCCCGGACAGAGCATAGATCGCCATCTTCCAGGCGTCGGTGTTGACGCCCGAAAGCCGGACCGACTCCTCGTTGGAGCCGAGCGCGAAGGTGTATCGGCCGAGAACCGTCCGCTCCAGAATGTAGCTGACGGAGAAGGCGGTCAGGAACAGGATCAGCACGCCGTTCGGGATCGGCAGAGCGGGAATAAGGTCGCCGATCAGCGAACCGCGGGAGATCTCGGTGAAGCCCGGCGTGTCGTTGAAATAGATCGGCCGCGTTCCCGAGATCACCAGGGAAAGCCCCTTCAACATCAGCATCATGCCGAGCGTGGCGATGAAGGGAGGAATCTTCATCTTGGCGACAAAGGTGCCGGAGAGGAGTCCGCTCAGCGCGCCGGCGCCGATCGCGGCGATGATGCCCAGCGGCAGCGGCAGCCCCCAATAGGTCAGCACCACTCCGGCGATGACTGCGCAAAACGTCATCAGCGTTCCGACCGAAAGGTCGATGCCGCCGGTGATGATGACCAGCGTGACACCGACCGCCAGCACGCCGTTGACCGAGGTCGCCTGCAGGATGGCGATGATATTGGTCATCTGCATGAAATTCGGCGAGGCGAGCGAAAAGCCGATGAGGAGAAGAACCAGACTGGCGAAGGCCAGCAGCTTTTGATGCGCGCCGGTATTCAGAAGGCGGGCGGCAAAGCCAGGCCGCGCGGCGTCGACCGTGGTCATGCGTGTTCTCCCACTGGTTCCATCGCGCTCTCGCGCATCGTCGCGAGGCGCATGATGTCCTCCTGGCTGGTGCCGGAGCCGCCGGGCAGAATGCCGGTCAGCCGGCCCTCGCGCATCACCGCGATCCGGTGGCTGAGTCGCAGAATTTCCGGCAGTTCGGACGAGATCACGATGATTGCGCGCCCTTGTTCGGCAAGGCTGTTCAGGAGCTTGTAGATCTCGCTCTTGGCGCCGACATCGATGCCGCGTGTCGGCTCGTCGAAAATCAGGATGTCGCAATCGCGCAGCAGCCATTTGGCGATGACCACCTTCTGTTGATTGCCGCCGGACAGAAGCCGCACCTCCTGCCGATCGGACGGGGTGCGGATGCCGAGCCGGTCGATATAGCGGCGCGCGGCCTCCCCCATTCCGTTCTCGTCGAGCATGCCGGCGCGGCTGGTGAAACGATCGAGGCTCGCCATGGCGATATTGGCGCGCACGTCCATGGAAACCGCCAGCCCGAAATGCTTGCGGTCCTCGGAGAGGTAGCCGATCCCCGCTTTGACGGCGTCGGCCGGACTGCGAATGGAGCAAGGCTGTCCATGCACCAGGATGTCGCCGCAATCGCGCGGATCGGCGCCGAAGATCGCGCGCGCCACCTCGGTGCGCCCCGCGCCCATCAATCCAGCGAAACCGAGGATTTCACCCTTCTTCACGGCAAAGCTGACGTCGCGAATCTCCCGGCCGCGGCTAAGCCCGCGCACTTCCAGCGCGATCTCGGCGGCGGACAAATCCGGCTGTGCCGCCGCCTCGTCGCTGAGGGCACGGCCGACCATCATCGCGATGATCCGGCTGACCGGCGTATCGGCGGCGGACACGGTTCCGACCGTCTCGCCATCGCGCATCACCGTCACCCGGTCGGCGATCCGCTTCAACTCGTCCATCTTGTGCGAGATGTAGACGATACCGACACCCTCGGCCTTCAACCGCCGGATGATGATGAACAACTCCTCGATCTCGGCATCGTTGAGCGCCGCCGTCGGCTCGTCCATGATCAGGATGCGCGAGCGAAACGACAGCGCCTTGGCGATTTCGACCATCTGCTGCTTGGCGATGGTGAGCCGCTCCACCTTGGTGCGCGGGTCGAGCTTGAGGTTCATCCCGGCGAAGATGTCGGCGGCCTGCCGGTTTAGCGCCGCTTCGTCGAGTCGGCCGAAGCGACGGCGCGGCTCGCGCCCGATGAAGATGTTCTGGGCGATCGTCAGATCGTTCATCAGGCTGAGTTCCTGATGGATGATGCCGATGCCGAGATCCTGCGCCGCGCGCGGACCGTCGATCTCGACCGCATTGCCCTCGACCTCGATCTCGCCGCCGTCCCTCGGGTAGATCCCGGAGAGGATCTTCATCAGCGTCGACTTGCCGGCGCCATTCTCGCCCATCACGGCGTGAACCTCGCCCGGCAGAATTTCGAGATGCACATCCTTCAGGGCATGCACGCCGGGGAAGCGCTTTTCGATTCCGGTCATCTGGACAAGCGCGGTCATCCGGCGGCCTCGTCCAGTCCGTAGAAGGTCACGGCGTAATCGCCGAGAATGGCGGCCCGCTCGTCAGGCGAAAGCTGATCGAGCAGCGCGTCGGTGATCCGAACCCATCCTTCGTGCGGCGCGGCCAGGGTCAGCACCGGCCAGTCCGAGCCCCAGATCAGACGCTTGGGGCCGAACCAGCCGATCAGCTTCTCGACCACTGGCCGCAGCACGGCGAGCGCGACCGCTTCGCTTTCCCGCTGATCGGGGCGCATTTCGGTGAGCAGGCCCGACAGCTTGCAGACCGCGTCCGTCTCGCGCGCCATTCTTTCCATCCCCTCCTCCCAAAGCGCATGCCTTGGGTCGTCCGCAGCCGCGCCAAGGGCCGGTTTGGCCGCATGATCGATGATGATCGGCAAGTCGGGGCGGCGTTCGGCGAACCGCAACAGTCGGTCGAGATGCACCGGCAGCACCAGAGCGTCAAAGCGAAGGCCGAGCCGGTCGAGCGCATCCAGAGCCCCGGCGTTCGGCGCCGTCAGCAACCAGTCCGGATCGGCGATGTCCTGGAGCATCGGCCGGATGGATTTCAGCGTCGGGTTTTGCGCCAGCGTTTCCAACCGCCCGGCGGCCTCGGGCGAAGCGAGATCGGCCCAGCCGACCACGCCCGCGATCTCGGCGTTGTCCGCGGCAAGCGCCAACATGAAATCGGTCTCGGCGTCGCTCGGCGCGGCCTGCACCAATACGACCCGCTCGATCCCCGCCGCCGCCGACAGCGGGCGCAAATCGGCGGGCGCGAAGTCGCGGCGGATCGAAGCGAGAGCCGGATCGCCCGACTGCAGCCAGCCATAGTCGCCGCGCGACAGGCGCCAGAAATGGCAATGGGCGTCGATGCGGGCGCTCATGCCGACATCCTCAAGCCGTCTTGTCGGGCGGCGATATCACACCCTTGCGGATGATGAAGTTGCCATAAAGCCGCCGCTCGGCGGTCTGGACGATGGCATAGGCCCGCTTGGCCTCGTCATAGAAGTCGAAGCGCGGTACACCGGTGATATCGGCGCCCTCGGCCGCGAAAAACACGGCGGCCTCCGCGACCACCTCGGGCACCGCCTGAGGATCGCCGACCACCTCCATACAGCGCACCGCCCCCGGCTCGAAATTATCGATCGGCAACAGAGTCAGCACCGCCTCGACCGCTCGCGGCAGGGCGCAGTCGACGCGGATCGCCAGACCGTGAACGGTTTCGCGCGCCACCGATTCCGCCGGGAAATTGGCGTCCACCAGAACGATTTCGTCGCCGTGCCCCATCGCCGCGAGCACCTGGAGAAGCTCCGGATTCAAGAGCGGGTCGATCCCCTTCAGCATGATTTCATTCCCCCTCCGATGGCCTCTTCCCTTGGCGGTTTGAACTCCGTCGTCCCGTCAAGTCCCCTTCATCGCTGTTCATGTTCTCCCAGCCTCATGAGATTTGCGCGCCACATCGGGTCGTGTCCACTGCATAAATCGCACTGGTCGCGCAAATGAACAGCCGCGACCGACCCGGACCGCCGAAGGTCAGATTGGCGACGACCTCCGGCACCAGAATCCGGCCGAGCCGCGCGCCGGACGGCGTCAGACAATGGATTCCGTCGGCGGCCGAGACCCACAACAGCCCCTCTGTGTCGACGCGCAGCCCGTCGGGCACACGGTCGATGTCGGCGACAACGCGGCTGGCGCCAAGCCGGCATCCGTCGACGACCTCCAGCGCGCGCACATGATGCGGGCGTCTGTCGTCGGAACCGAAGCCATGCCCCATCGCCCGTCCGGAATCGGCGATATAAAGCGTCGTCTCGTCGGGCGAGAAGGCGAGGCCGTTGGGCCGGTCGAAATCGTCGGCGACACGCTCGACCGCGCCGCGCGCCGGGTCGATCCGGTAGACATGGTTGCCGCCGATCTCGCTCTCGGCGCGGATGCCCTCATGGTCGGAGACGATGCCGTAGGGCGGATCGGTGAACCAGATCGAGCCGTCGGATTTGACCACGACGTCGTTGGGCGAGTTCAGGCGTTTGCCCCGCCAATGGGTGGCCAGCACCTCATAGCCGCCATCCATCGTCGTGCGGCTGATGCAACGCCCGCCATGTTCGCAGGAAATCATCGCCCCGGTGCGATCGCGAGTATGACCGTTGGTCCACTGCGCCGGCTGGCGGAAGACCCGCAGCCCGGCCTGCTCGGACCACGCCATCATCCGGTTGTTGGGAATGTCCGAGAACCGCAGCTCCGCGATCTCGTCGAACCACACTGGGCCTTCGGCCCAGATGAAGCCCTCCGCAATCCGCTCCAGTGTCGCGCCCGCCGGAAAGAACGACGCAAAGCGCGCATCGTCTGAGGAAAGAAATGCCTGTTCCGTCGCCATTCCTTGTTCTTCCCCACACCGTCTTTGTTCGGTCCGGCCCCGTCTCCACCAAGTGCCATCGGGGCAACCGATTCCACGGCCGTTGACCCAATCCTGGCCCAGCGATAGCGTAGCATCGCTGCACACGTGTGCAATGGCTTGGGTCGCATGCGCGGTCGCAAGACTTCGACCGACCCTCAACGATAACAAGTTGGGCGCACATGCTGGGAGGCAGGTGCGAGCCTGAGAGGGAGGACATCATGAAACTGTTTTGGTCGAAATCGCTGCTGGCGGGCGCCGTCGCGGCGTCGCTGCTAGGCGCCTTCGGGGCGGCGCACGCGCAGGAAAAGGTGACGATCGCCTCGTCGATGCCGGCGCTCGAATTTCCGTTCTTCGTGCATATGCAGGACGCCCTCACCAAGAAGGCCGCCGAGATCGGCGGCATCGAACTGATCGCGACCGACGGGCAGAACAAGACCACCAAGCAGACCGGCGACGTGGAAGCGGCGATCATTCGCGGGGTCGGCGGCATCATCATCAGCCCGCTCGACTCGGTGGCGATGGCTCCTGCGTTGCAGCAGGCCGTCGACGCCGGCATTCCGGTCGTCACCATCGACCGCCGGGTCGAGGGCGTGCCGGGCATTCTGGCTCATGTCGGCGCCGACAACGTCATCGGCGGCGAAGCCCAGGGCAAGCTGATCATGGAGCTGTTTCCGGACGGCGCCCGGATCGTGAACCTCCAGGGCCAGCCCGGATCAAGTCCCGCGATCGATCGCAACAAGGGTCTGCACAACGTGCTCGACCCGGTGTCCGATAAGTATGAATTCGTCGCCGAGCAGACCGCCAATTTTGCCCGCGAAGAGGGCGCGTCTGTCACCGAGGCGATCCTCGCCGGTCTCGACAGTCCGCCGGATGCGATCGTCGCGGCCAATGACGACATGGCGCTCGGGGCGCTTCAGGTGACCCAGGAACGGGGTTTGAGCGTCCCGATCCTCGGCTTCGACGCGCTGCCGGAAGCGCTGGCCTCGATCCGCGACGGGGGCCTTGCCGCCACGGTAGAGCAATTTCCGGGCGGACAGAGCAGCACGGCGCTTCAGGCGATGGTCGACTATATTCGGGACGACAAGAAACCGGAGAGCCTGATTCTGCTGCAGCCGATCGCGATCACCAAGGACAATCTCGACAAGGCCGAACGCCTCGGCGAGATCCAGTAGTCCTCACGGGTCGAGAGGGCCGGGCCCGTGCCCGGCCCACACGCCGCTTTCCGGGATGTGATCATGAGCAACGCGACTTCGCCGGCGGTCTCGAAACCGCCGGAGCCTCGGTTCGATGCGATCGAATTCATAGCCACCTATGCCGCGCCCCTGTTCCTGCTGCTGCTGATCGCCGTTTTCGCGATCCTCGAGCCCCGTTTCCTGCATCCGCTGAACATTTTCAACGTGCTCAGGCAGGTTTCGATCTCCGGCCTCATCGCTGTCGGCATGACCTTCGTCATTCTCACGGCGGGGATCGACCTGTCGGTGGGCTCGCTCATGGCCCTGGCCGGCCTCGTCGGCGCCTATGTGTCGAAGGGCGGCCTTGAAGACCGGTTCGCTGTCGCCGCTACCGACGCGGCGGGCAACCCGCTGATCCTCGCGGTCGCCGCGGCGCTGGCGGTCGGGATCGCCGGCGGCGCGCTCCAGGGGCTGGTCATAACGCGGCTCAAGGTGCCACCCTTCGTCGTCACCCTCGGCGGGCTCACCGCCTTTCGCGGCGCCGCGCTGCTGTTTTCCGGCGGCGGGCCGATCTCCGGCTTTTCACCGGCGTTCACCTGGTGGGGACAGGGGCGCATCGGCATGGTTCCCATCCCGGTGATCATCTTCCTCGTTGCCGCGATCCTGGCGCATCTGGTGCTGCGCTACACCGCCTTCGGCAAGCATGTGTACGCCACCGGCGGCAACGCCCGCGCGGCCGCACTCAACGGCGTTCCGACCAAGCGGATCGTCCTGTCGGTCTATGTCATCAGCGGGTTCTTCTGCGCCCTCGCGGCCTTCCTGCTCTCGGCGCGCCTCAACTCCGCCGAAGCCGTCGCCGGGCTCGGCCTCGAACTCACTGTCATCGCCGCGGTGGTGATCGGCGGCACCAGTCTGTTCGGCGGCGTCGGCGGCATTTTCGGCACCGTCGTCGGCGCGCTGTTGATCGGCGTCCTGACCAACGGGCTGGTGCTGCTCAATGTCTCGTCCTTTGTCCAGCAGATCGTCATCGGCGTCATCCTCGTCGCCGCCGTGGCGCTCGACCAGTATGCCGCCGGCCGGAGGCTGGCCCAGTGAACGCGCCCCTCTTCGAACTCGTAAACGTCTCCAAGCGGTTCGGCGCGATTCATGCGCTGGAGAATATCGATCTGTCGCTGGGCCGCGGCGAGGTCGTCGGACTGATGGGCGACAATGGTGCCGGCAAGTCGACGCTGGTGCGGATCATCGCGGGCAACTTCCAGCCCTCGGAAGGCGAAATCCGGATGAATGGCGAGACCGTGCGGTTCGCCGACAGTGCCGCTGCCCGCGATCGAGGCATCGAAGTGGTCCATCAGGATCTCGCCCTTTGCGACAATCTGACGGCGGCCGACAACGTGTTTCTCGGCCGCGAACTCAAGCGGCGCATCGGCCCGTTCACGATCCTCGATTATCGCGCCATGGCCCGGCGTTCGGCCGAGATCTTCGCCGAATTGCAGTCGGAGACCCGGCCAGCCGATAAGGTGCGCATGATGTCGGGTGGTCAGCGCCAGGCGGTGGCCATCGCCCGGACACGGCTGTCGGACTCCCGCATCGTCATGATGGACGAACCCACCGCCGCGATCAGCGTGCGGCAGGTCGCGCAGGTGCTCGACCTGATCAAACGCCTCAGGGACAGCGGCGTGACCGTAGTGCTGATCAGCCACCGCATGCCCGACGTCTTTGCCGTGGCCGAACGCCTCGTCGTGCTGCGGCGCGGCCGCAAGGTTGCCGACAAGCCCATCGCCGAAAGCTCTCCCGAAGAGGCGACCGCACTGATCACGGGCGCGATCGAGACGGCATGAGTGGCAACATTCAATCCCCGGCCCCTCCCCGCCGCCGCGTGACCGCTCTCGATGTCGCCCGGCGTGCCGGCGTCTCGCGATCGGCGGTGTCGCGCTCCTTGACCGAAGGGGCCAGCGTGTCGGCCGAAACCCGGCGCAAGGTGCTGCGCGCCGCCAAGGAACTCGGCTACCATCGCAATGCGCTGGTGCGCGGCATGGTTCGTCGGCGCTCCGGCATCATCGGCATCGTCGCGGGGCGTCTGGACAATCCGTTCATCGCCGTGGCGCTCGAACACCTTTCCCGAAGGTTGCAACAGGAAGGCCTCAAGTCGCTGATTTATTCGGGCGACGCGGAAAACGATCTGAAGGTCGCGCTGCCGTCGATGATCGAATACCGGGTCGACGGCTGCTTCTTTCTCAGCAACGATCTTTCGCCCAGCGCGGCGGCAAAATATACCAAACTCGGCATTCCGCTGATCGTGGTGTTCAATTCCGACATGGAGGGGATTTCCGATCATGGCAACGAAGTGCCCGTCGGCGCCGTGAGCGTCGACAATGTCGAGATGTCTGCGCGCGTCGCCGATCTGCTGCTCGATTCCGGCTACACCCGCCTTGCCTACCTTGCCGGACTTCCCGCTGCCACGACGAGCCGCGAGCGCCGGCGCGGCTTCGAAGATCGCCTCGCCGTGCGCGGCGCGCAGCTCGCAGCCGTCGCGATCGGCAATTTCAACTATGCGGATGGACTCGACGCTGCGCGCGCGCTGTTGTCGGCCGCGGAAAGACCCGACGCCATCTATGCCGCGAACGATCTGATGGCGATGGCCGCCATGGACGTGGCGCGCCGCGAGTTCGGCCTCGCCGTGCCGGGCGACCTCGCCGTGGTCGGATTTGACGACATCCCGGTGACCGCCAACGCGGCTTACGAACTGACCACGATCCGTCAGCCGATTGGCGAGATGATCGACACGGCCACCGATATGATGCTGGGGTTCATCGAGGATCCCGCCAGGCGACCGCTGGAGATTCGCTTGAAGTCAGAACTCGTCCAACGCGGATCAACGGCGCGGCGGCCTGCCTCCCCGCGCCCGAATGGCAATGTCGCGCGCTGAGCGACGCGAGCCCAACCCCACCAGGAGGATAAAACCTTGCAATTTCCACTTCGCGAGATCGGACGCAGCGGCGTCCAGGTCACCAAATTCGGTTTCGGCGGGGCGCCGCTGGGAAATCTCTACGCTCCGGTGGCCGACGACGAGGCCCATGCGCTGATCCGCTCGGCGTGGGACGCCGGCCTGCGCTATTTCGACACCGCGCCCTATTACGGCTTCGGCCTTTCGGAGCGGCGCTTCGGCGACGCATTCCGTTCGCTGCCTTGGTGTGACGCCGTCGTCTCGACCAAGGTCGGTCGGTTGATCCGGCCGGACCCAGGCCCCAATCCGGACCGCGAGAAATTCATCGACGCCGCCCCGTTCCGCTCCGATTACGACTATTCCTACGACGGCGTCATGCGCTCGCACGAGGACAGTCTGCAAAGGCTGGGCATCGACCGGGTCGACATCCTCTATTTGCACGACATCGGCGCGATGACCCATGGCGCCGAGGCGCATCCGGCGCTGTTCCGCGAAGCGATGGAGGGCGGTTACCGCGCGCTCGACGAGTTGCGGCGCAATGGCGACATCAAGGCGATCGGGCTCGGCGTCAACGAATGGCAGGTCTGCGAGGAGGCGATGGACCACGGCCGCTGGGACGTCTTTTTGCTCGCCGGGCGTTACACGCTGCTGGAACAGACGGCGCTCGATACGTTCCTGCCGCGATGCCAGAGCGAGAATGTCTCCATCGTCATCGGGGGTCCGTTCAACTCGGGCATCCTGGCGACGGGACCGAAAGCCGGCGCCACCTACGATTACGAGACCGCCCCGCCCGAAATCCTCGAACGGACGCGCCGGATCGAAAGCCTCTGCAAGGCGCATGACGTGCCGCTGGCGGCCGCGGCGCTGCAGTTTCCGCTGACCCATCCAAGCGTTGCCGCCGTGATTCCGGGCGTTGCCGCTTGCGCGCATCTCGACCGCAACCTCGCGCTCATGCATCGCCCGATTCCCGCCGGGCTTTGGTCCGACCTGCGATCCGAGGGCCTCCTGCGGGCCGATGCGCCGGTTCCCTCCGGATGAGGCGCAGCGGAGACGCATCGGGAATGATCCGGACCATCGATCCCGTCGACGCAAAGACGCTCGTTCACGCGGAGGGCGAAATCGCCTTTCTCGACGTGCGCGAGGCCGGCCAGTTCGGCGAGGGGCATCCGCTGTTCGCGGTCCCCTGCCCCTATAGCCGCCTCGAAACGCTGGCCGCATCGCTGGTCCCCAACCGCGACGTTCCGGTGCTGCTGATCGATGCCGGCGATGGTGTCTCGGATCGCGCCGCCGGCCATCTCTCGGCGCTCGGTTTTCACGATCTGGCGATCGTCGAGGGCGGCGCGCCCGGCTGGCAGGCGGCCGGATACACGCTCTTCAAGGGCATCAACGTTCCGTCCAAGACGCTCGGCGAATTGGCCGAGCATGAATGGCACCCGCAACAGGTGGACGCCCTCACGCTTCAAGAATGGCAGGCGGCGGGACAGGCGACACTGTTCGATGGCCGCCCGCCCGCCGAATACGCCAAGATGCATGTCCCCGGCGCCATCTGCATGCCGAATGGCGAACTCGCCTATCGCGTCGATGCCCTCGCTGGGACGCACGACCGGAATCTCATCGTCGGCTGTGCCGGGCGAACGCGCGGGATCATCGGGGCCATCGGTCTAGAGTTGATGGGCTGTCCGGCGCCAGTCTTCGCCATGCGGAACGGCACACAGGGATGGGCGCTGGCCGGGCTTGATCTGGAACGCGGCGTCGAGGCCGACCACTTACCGCCGCTCGATGGCGCGGCTCGCATCGCCGGACGCAAGCGCGCCGCGGCCTTCGCCGAGCGATGGGAGATCCCGGTCGCCTCCCCTGCGACGGTGCGGTCCTTCCTCGGCGACGCCTCGCGCACGACCGTCGTCTTCGACGTCCGCTCCGGGGTCGAGGCGGCGGCCGATCCCGTTCGATGCGCACGCCCTGCTC
Organism: Aurantimonas sp. A3-2-R12; assembly: GCF_036016755.1. Lineage (NCBI taxonomy): Bacteria > Pseudomonadati > Pseudomonadota > Alphaproteobacteria > Hyphomicrobiales > Aurantimonadaceae > Aurantimonas > Aurantimonas sp. A3-2-R12. The sequence continues at coordinate 26,823 of NZ_JAYXIH010000008.1, forward strand.
CCAGCGGCCATTTCGTGCAGGCCACCGACCAATATGTTGGCGTCCGGCATGCGCGCATCGTCCTGTGCGATGATGTCGGTATCCGCGCCGGACTGGCGGCCTTCTGGCTGCGGCAACTCGGCTTCGAGCCCTTCATCGCTCTCCTCGACGGCGACCTGCGGGCCCTGCCCGCTCCGGACGCTCCGTCCGCGGCAGCATCGGGCGGTATATTCCGGATCGCGGCGGTCCCGGCACTCGAAAAGCTGCGGGCGAACGAAGCCCGTCTTTTCGATCTCAGATCCTCCCGCAGTTTTCGCCGCAATCATGTCGAAGGCGCTGTCTGGGCGACGCGGGCGCGGCTCGATCGGGTGGTATCGACGGCTGGACCGACGCCGATCTTGCTGGTCGCGGACGACGACGACATCGTCAGGGGCGTGGCGCGCGATCTGCGCGGCATGGGAGTTGAAGACGTCGCCGTCGTCGAGGGAGGACACGCGGCACTCGTCGACCAAGGCGGCCATCAAATCGCATCGCCCGACGACCCGAGCGATGCCGATGCGATCGACTTCCTGGATTTCGTCCACGACCGGCACGACGGCAATCTGGAATCCTCCCGCCGCTATCTGGATTGGGAGACCGGGCTGATCGCGCAACTTGACGCCGATGAACGCAGGGCGTTTCGCCTGGCCCGGAACCCGGACAGCGCCTGAGCCGGGAAACGGTCGCGCTCGCCGCCCATTTTGCTGCGCGGGAATTGCCATCTGTTGACAATTTTTTCCTTCGCCATTCTATAACGACGAACGCCTGTCGCGGCAGTTCCAGCACCTGGCCGCATCCTTCGCCAGGCTCGCCGATGTCGCGATGGGAGTTGGATATCGTCCCACCGCATGGGCGCGAAGGATCGACCGCAGCCTGATTTCTGGAGTTCTCATGCCTGTTCCTCACGTCACCGGCCCCCTCGCCGAATGGATCGTCGCCGTCAAGGACGATGACATTTCCCCGCAGGTCCGCCGTGAAGGCGTGCGCACTTTCGTCAATTGGGTCGGCTGCGCCGTCGGCGGGGCAACCCACCCGACGGTGGATGCCGCCATCAGGGCCGTGGATCCCTTTTCCGGCCCGCGCATGGCGACGATCCTGGGGCGTGGCGAACGGCTGGACGTTCTGCATGCCGCACTCGTCAACGGCATCTCGTCGCATGTTCTCGATTACGACGACACGCATCTGAAGACGATCATCCATCCGGCCGGACCGGTGGCGTCGGCCCTCTTGGCCTTGAGCGAAACCCGTCCGATGAGCGGACGTGCCCTGATGACCTCGATGCTGGTCGGGATCGAGGTCGAATGCCGCATCGGCAATTGCGTCTATCCCGAGCATTACGACCGCGGCTGGCACATCACCGGCACGACCGGGGTTTTCGGCGCGGCAGCCGCGGTCGGACACGCCATCGGCCTGAACAAGACCCAGATGCAGTGGGCGCTTGGCTTGGCGGCCACCCAGTCCTCTGGCCTGCGCGAGATGTTCGGCACCATGACGAAAAGCTTCCATCCCGGCCGCGCTGCCCAGAACGGGGCCATGTCGGCCCTTCTGGCCGAGGCCGGGTTCGACAGTTCGCTGCAGGGCATCGAGGCACCGCGCGGTTTCGCCAACGTCTTGTCGACCAAGCAGGACTATGGCGAAATTCTCGACGATCTCGGCACGCGATGGGAAGCCGCGCTGAACAGCTACAAGCCCTTCGCCTGCGGAATCGTCATCCATCCGACCATCGACGGTTGCCAGCAGATCCGGAGCGAGATCGGCGACAAGGTCAAGGACATTCAGTCCGTCCACCTGACGACGCATCCGCTGGTTCTCGAACTGACCGGCAAGACCGCGCCGCGCACCGGCCTGGAAGGCAAATTCAGCGTCTATCACGCCGCCGCGAGCGCGCTGCTTGATGGGGATGGATCGCCCACCGCCTTTACCGACGACCTGGTCGGCCGGCTGGACATCGTCGCGCTCCGCGACCGGGTCAGCGCGACCGCCGATCCCGCCTGCCATGAAGCCTCGGTGGACATCGACATCGTGTTCAATGACGGTTCGAAGCTGCACAAGCGGATCGAGCGCGCGATCGGCAGCCGGGAACGTCCGCTCACTGACGACCAGCTCAACGTGAAATTCCTCAATCAGGCCGAGTTGGTTGTCGGCGCCGAGCAGTCGCGCCGAATCCTGGACATGTCCTGGGCGATCGAAAGCATGAGCGAAGCAGCGGACTTGGCGGAGGAAGCAGCCGCTCAACGGATTTCCACGGCCGCCGAATGACGCCCTCGCCCCGGAAGGACGCGCTCAGGATCGGCATTCTGGAAGGCGACGACATCGGCCACGAGGTGGTACCGGCCTCGGTCGAAATCGCCAGGGCTGCCGCCGACAGGGCCGGATTGACGATCGAATGGACCGAGGTTCCGATCGGGCGTCGCGCCCTCGATACGCATGGCCACACCATGCCGGAGGGGACGCTGGAGACGCTCGGCACCCTTGATGGCTGGATTCTCGGGCCGATCGGCCATCGCGACTATCCCAAGGTCGCGGAGGCGATCAATCCGCATCCGATCCTGCGCAAGCATTTCGACCTGTTCGCGAATGTGCGTCCGACCCGTTCCTTTCCCGGCATCGGCTGCCTGCATGACGACATCGACCTCGTCATCGTGCGCGAAAATAACGAGGGCTTCCAACCCGATCGCAACGTCGTCATGGGATCGGGAGAATTCCGCCCGACAAACGACGTGACGATCTCGGTCCGGGTGATCACCAGCGAGGGGAGTCGCAAGGTCGCGCGCGCCGCGTTCGAGATCGCGCGCTCGCGCCAGAAGCGCCTAACGCTAGTCCACAAGAATACGGTCTTCAAGCTCGGCTGCGGCATGTTCGTGGACAGTTGCTACGAAGTGGCGGCAGACTTTCCCGAGGTCACCGTCGACGAAGTGATCGTCGACACGATGGCGATGCGCCTGATCCGCGATCCCCAGAGCTTCGACGTCGTGGTGACGACCAACATGTTCGGCGACATCCTGACCGACGAGGCCGCGGGCCTCGTCGGCGGGCTCGGCATGGCGCCCGGCCTGTGCATCGGCCGTGGCGCGATCGCGATGGCGCAGGCCACACATGGTTCGGCGCCGGACATCGCCGGACAGGGGATCGCCAATCCCTTCGCCATGATCGAATCGACACGAATGCTGTTCGACTGGCTCGGCCGTCGCCGAGCCATCCCCGCGGCCATCGACGCCGCCGCGCTGATGAAACGCGGGATCGACCATGCGCTGTCGCGGGCCGAAACGCGGACGGCGGACATCCGCGGTACCGGAACCCAACGCGCCATGATCGACGCGGTCATCGCGGGGGTACGAGAAAAGGGCGCTCTAGCACTTTGATTGCGCATCGGAACGATCTGAAAACCGGGTTCCGTCCTTCGTCCGAAGATCTCGCTCACCGCGGTTTTGAGGTGTTGCGGTCTGCGAACATGTGACCGGCGTTGCGTCACACCGATTTGCTCCGGCTGGATCAAGAGCTTTTGCGTATCGCATGACATTTCACGTAGAAGCTTCGGAACACTTTCGATCCAGGAAGGCTCGCTCAATGTCGGTGACGGACGCTTCGCAAGCCAGAGACGAACTCACCACGCTTCAGACCTCCTCGCTCGCCAGTGCGGTCGAGAAGCAGATCGAGCATCTGATTCTCGGCGGGGAGCTCCAGCCGGGTGAGCGCTTGAACGAGTTTCAACTGGCCAACCGTTTCGGCATGAGCCGGGGTCCCTTGCGCGAAGCGATGCGCAGCCTCCATGCGAAGGGCTTCGTCGACGTCGTGCGCAATCGTGGCGTATTCGTCCGCCAGATTCACGTCGAGGAAGCGCTGGAGATCTACGATCTGCGCTCGGCGATCTTCGGCCTCGCGGGGCGACTGCTCGCCGAGCGGGTGACCGACGACATGATGCGTCGGCTCCAGAGTTACCTCACGCGGATGGACGAGATCGCAGCCAAGAGCGACTTCGACGCATATTATCCGATGAATCTGGAGTTCCATTCCTACCTCGTGACGTCGGCCGGAAACCGGACCTTGGTCGGCGAATACCGCAGCCTGGTCAACCGGCTGCATCTGTGCCGCGCGCGAACCCTGGTTCAAGCCAAGGGGCTGTCGGTGTCGAACAAAGAACATCGCGAGATGGTCGAGGCTTTGGCTTCCGGCAATGCGGATCGGGCGCAGGAAACCTTCTTTCGGCATGTCCAAAAGGCCAAGCTCAGGTTTCTGTCGACCTTCGACGAGGCGACGATCGGCGCTACCGACACGAGCGCCCGCGAACGATGATCACCGCGGGCCTTCCGAAACCGCCCTGCCCGCTGTTCGATGCGCGCGTCGGCAACCGTATGTCTGACTGGAGACCGGCGTGAAAAAGCTGATTACCTTCGACGTTTACAGCGCGCTGTTCGACATTGCCGGCAGCATCGCGCCGCGTGTCGCGTCCCGCCTGTCTCTGTCGGAGACAGACGCGCGGGCGTTTTTCGCCCTCTGGCGCGACAAGCAGATGGAGCGGCTGCAGCTCAGCAACTCGCTCGACGGCGAGCGGGTCCCGTTTCGCGACGCGACGCGGCAGTCCTTCGACTATGCCGTCCGCCTGCACCGCCTCGAAGCATCACCCGACTTACGCGAGGAACTGGTCGCGGCGTGGGATGAAATCAATCCGTGGCCGGAGGCCGAATCCGTCGTGCGAGAGGTCAAGGATCGCGGCTATCAGACGGCCATCCTGTCCAACGGGGACGAGGCCATGCTCAAGGCCGTCGCCAGCCGCATTGGCGACCCCTTCCGATCACGTCTTCTCGTCCGAGCATGCTGGCCGCTACAAGCCGCATCCGGCCGTCTATCGCCTGCCGCAGCAGCGGCTCGGCCTCTCACCCGCCGACATATTGCATGTCGCCGGCAGCCGGACCGACGCCCTCGGCGCGGCGGCGGCCGGTCTGGAGTGTTTTTGGTCGAATCGAGCCGACGATGCCGTCCTCGATCCACGCTACGCGCCGACCTACGACCGCCGCGATCTGACGGATCTAACGGCCATCCTTCAGGCTTCGTAGGCCTCCAGGCACATCAAGACAGTTGCGTCAAAGGCGAACGAATGTCCGGGCGCCCGCTCTCATCTGCCCCGGCCGGCATCACGCCAGCGCCTTGGCCTTTCGAAACGAGACCAGCCGGCGGCTGGTTTCGTCCCACAGGACGAGCGGCACGCTGCGAAGGCTATCGCGCAGGGTGATCCGGCCGACCTCGCTCAGTTCTGGATGATCCCTCAGGATTTCCGGAAGCCGATAATAGGGCACGCGGCTGGCAAGATGGTGCACGTGATGGATGCCGATATTGCCGGTGAACCACCGCAGGACACCCGGCAAATCATAATGTGACGAACCGTGCAGCGCCGCCTCCTGGAACTCCCAATCGGAGCCCTGCGACCAATGCGTTTCCTCGAATTGGTGCTGCACGTAAAAGAGCCAGACGCCGATCGAGGCCGCCAGGATGACGATCGGCAGATGGACAAAGAAGAACGGCCCGACACCGCCGAGCCAGATCATGGCGGTCGCCAATAAGACGACGCTCAGATTGGTCGCCATCGTCGAAATCCAGGGCTCGGCCCCCGCGCGCATCATCCCGATCGGCAATCGTTGCTCGAATAGAAACAACCAGATCGGCCCGATGCCGAACATCACGATCGGATGGCGATAGAGCCGATAGCGCAGCCGGCCCCAACGCGACAAAGCCTTATATTCCGCCACCGTCAGCGTCATGATGTCGCCGACGCCGCGTTCATCGAGATTGCCGGTCGAGGCGTGGTGCTTGGCGTGCATGCGCCGCCAATAGTCGTAGGGCGTCAGGGTCAGGACGCCGATCGCGCGGCCGGTCCAGTTATCGAAATGTCGATTGGCGAAGAAAGATCCGTGGCCGCAATCATGCTGGATGATGAACAGCCGCAGCAAAAAACCGGCCGCCGGGATGATCAGGAGCAGTCCCCACCAGATCCCGTAGGAGACAGCGGCGAACGCCAGTGCCCAGAGCAGGGCAAACGGGACCAGCGTGATCGCGAGCTCGATCGCACTACGGGTCCGTCGCGGCTTGCGGTAGTTGGACAGGACTTTCGGCCAGACGGGCTCGCGAACACCCGTCGTGGACGGTAGGTTATTGGTTTTCATCGACGTTTAGGTTCCCGGTTCTCGGCACGCACAAACAACGGCGCACCCGAGATGGTGTTCCAGATGATGGAGTAAAATCCTCGGCCATGATTCATGGCCTGTATGTCCTGTAGCACTGAAACACGCTCTTTGCAGTCGTTTTCGGCGCGCCCCGTTCCGCGAGGTCTTCGACATTGCGGGCAGGCGCCGAGCATTGCCGCCCTTAGCGGTCAAGCGTTTCGGCCGGTTTGGACAGGAGTTGTGACGCGTGCGCTCTCGGTAATGTGCTCGAAAATGATCGGCATTGTTGATCGTATCGAGGCACCTCGCGACGCTCGGCCTGCGCCTCGACAAGCTCCACCGTCCATGCCCCCTTCCGCATAGCCCCCGATCAGTCGAACGCTTCGGCGAGGTCGATCAGCCGAAAGCGCACATCCTCGCGGCCCCGGAAGCGATCGAGCGACAAGGTGCCGGCCGCATGAATAGGCCGATCCCGCGCCGCCAGAAGCCGCTGCCCCACATCGGTTTCGGCAGCCTTGAAGGCGATGGCCTGGACGCTGGCTCCATCCGCGCCCCGCAACGTTGCCCGGACATGCCCCTTGCCGACGATCGAGGACGACGCGATTCGGTGCCGGGCGAGGGCGAAGATCGGCACGGCGTGTCCCGATCCATAAGGCCCGGCCCGTTCGATTGTAGAGTAGAGATCCGGGGTCAGCCCCGCGGCGCTGACGGCGCCATCGATCTTCAGGGATTCCCCCTCGCGTAACGCCGCGACCGCGTTCGCTGCGCCGACTTCGAGGAAGGCTCGAAAATCACCGAGCCGATCCTTTTGAACGGTGATACCCGCGGCCATCGCGTGCCCGCCACCTTTTTCAAGCAGGCCAGCCGACACCGCCTCACGCACCAGCCGGCCGAGATCGAAGCCGCCGATCGAGCGACCCGACCCGGTTCCTCGCCCTGAGCCGTCGAAAGCGATGGCGAAAGCCGGACGGCGATGGCGCTCCTTTAGCCGCGCCGCGAGCAATCCGACGATCCCTGGGTGCCATTCACGCGATCCGGCGACCAGAATCGACGGTCCCTCCCCGCCACCGATTTCGGCCATGACCTCGGCTTCGGCCTGTTCGAGCATGACGTGCTCCATCGCCTGCCGCTCTTCGTTCAACACGCTCAGATGCGCAGCGAGTTCCTCCGCCTCACCGGCATCATCGAGGCAAAGCAGGCGGCTGCCGAGCGACGCATCGCCAATCCGCCCACCGGCATTGATCCGGGGACCAAGAAGAAAGCCGAGGTGATGGCATTCGACCGGCCCCGACAAGCGGGCGACACGCGCCAGCGCGGCGAGACCGAGATTGTGCTGGCCGTGCATCACCCGCAATCCCTGCACGACGAAAGCGCGGTTGAGGCCGACCAGCGGCACCACGTCGCAGACGGTCGCGAGCGCCACGAGGTCGAGCAGGCCGAAGACGTCCGGCAGACTCGCCTGCGCCCGTCCGCGACGGCGCAATTCCCTCGAAATAGCGACCAGCGTCATGAAGACGACGCCAGCGGCGGCGAGATGCCCAAGTCCCGACAAGTCGTCCTGGCGGTTCGGGTTGACGAGCACCGCGTCGGGAAGCTCGGGGCCGGTCTGGTGGTGGTCGAGGACGACCACGTCGACACCCGCCTGTCGGGCAGATTCTATCGCCTCGAAACTGCCAGTGCCGCAGTCGACGGTGACGATCAGCGTCGCGCCTGCGGACGCCAGTTCCCGCATCGCGGCGGGATTCGGACCGTAACCCTCGGTGATCCGGTCCGGGATGCGGATCGTCGCGTCAATACCGAAATGCTTCAGATAGCGCCACAAGAGCGACGACGACGCGGCACCGTCGACGTCGTAGTCGCCGAATATCGCGACCGCCTCCTGCCCCTCCACGGCATCGGCGAGGCGCGCTGCGGCGGACTCCATGTCCGTCATGGTGGACGGATCGGGCATCAGGTCGCGGATGCGCGGATCGAGAAAGGCGGTGGCGTCGGCCTCGGCCACTCCGCGCGCTGCGAGGACGCGGCAGACGATATCGGGCAGCGCCAGAGTCTGGGCCATCTTCAGCGCCGAAGCCTCGGCGCGTTCGTCGAGGGCGTTCAGCCAACGGCGACCACCGATCGAGCGGTCTACGGCAAGGAAGGTGCGGGCAGATGTGGCCATGGAGCTTGTTCTGGCGAAGCGGGGCCGGACGTGCAACCCGCCCGGCGGCTTTTGCTCAGAGGCCGAATTTCGATCGGCCGTGATGCTGCGCCCGCACCTCGCGAATGGTGCGCGAGTGCGACCGCATCACCAGCGTGTGGGTGGTGATGCGGTCGCGGTAGAAGCGAACACCGTCAAGAAGGTTGCCATCGGTCACGCCGGTCGCCGCGAAGATGACATCGCCAGCAGCCATCTCCTCGGCGCTATAGACCCGGTACGGATCGGAGATGCCCATCTTTTCGGCACGCGCGCGTTTCTCGTTGGTGTTGAGCTGCAAGCGCCCCTGCATCTGCCCACCGGTGCACCGCAGGGCCGCCGCCGCCAGCACGCCTTCCGGCGCGCCGCCGATGCCCATATAGATGTCGATGCCGGTTTCCTCTGGATCCGTCGTATGAATCACGCCGGCCACGTCGCCGTCGCCGATCAACCGGATCGCCGCGCCCACCTCGCGCACCGCTTCGATCAGCGCCGCATGCCGCGGGCGATCGAGTATGCAGGCGGTGATTTCCGAGACCGCAACGCCCTTGGCCTTCGCCAGGGCCTGCAGGTTTTCCTCCGGCGAACGGGACAGATCGACGATGCCGTCGTCGTACCCCGGACCGATCGCGATCTTCTCCATATAGACGTCGGGGGCGTTCAGGAGGCTGCCGCGCACCGCCATGGCGATCACCGCCAGCGAGTTCGGCAGGTTCTTGGCACATACCGTCGTGCCCTCGAGCGGATCGAGGGCAATATCGACCTTCGGGCCGTCTTTGGTGCCGACTTCCTCGCCGATGAACAGCATCGGCGCCTCGTCGCGTTCGCCTTCCCCAATGACGATGAGTCCGTCGATGGCGAGCCCATTCAGTTCGCTGCGCATGGCGTCGACCGCCGCCTGATCCGCGGCCTTTTCATCGCCGCGTCCGCGCAAATTCGCCGCGGCGACGGCCGCCATTTCGGTCACCCGGGCGATTTCGAGAGTGAGAACCCGATCCAGCGTTTCGCCGCCGCTGCTGCTGTCGGTCATGTCCGTTCCCTTCATGGCCAACCCCACACGATTCGATCCCGCGTCGGATTACAAGCCTGATATGCCCGGCGACGGTGAAAACGCAATGTCATCCGCCTGGCGCGGATGGCAACGCCGCCAGGCAGAGCCGCCCCTGTCAGTCCAGCGCCTCGATCCGGATCATCTTCGGCTCATCCTTGAGATGCCCGTCCTTGGAGACGAGCTCCAGCGCCTTGCGCACGGCGGCTTCCGTGGTTTCGTGGGTGACGAGAATGACCGGCGCGGTCGTCGCGTCGCCAGAGTCCTCGCGTCGCCGCTGGACGATCGATTCCAGTGAGATTTCGTTCTCGGCCATGCGCCGGGCGATCGACGCGAAGGCGCCGACCCGGTCATAGACCGACAAGCGAATGTAGTAGCCGCCTTCGTGAGCGCGCATCCGCGCCCGCTTGTAGGGAACGAGCTTTGCCGGCGGCAGCCCGAGGGTCGGCGGAAGCACGCCACCGGCGACATCCATGATGTCGGAAAGAACCGCCGAGGCCGTCGCATCGCCGCCGGCGCCGGGGCCGGCGAGCAGGATCGAACCAAGGAGATCGCTGTCGACGGCGACGGCGTTGGTCACGCCGTCCACCTGCGCGAGCGCCGAATGCGCCGGGATCATCGTCGGGTGCACCCGCTGCTCAATCCCCGTCTCGGTCAGTTGCGCCACCGCCAGAAGCTTGATGCGATAGCCGAGTTCCGCTGCCGCTTCGATGTCGTCATTGGTGACCGACGAAATACCCTCGATGAACACGCTGTCGAGATCGATCTCGCAACCGAAGGCGAGCGAGGTGAGGATCGCCAGCTTGTGGGCGGCGTCGAATCCGCCGATATCGAAGGTCGGGTCGGCTTCGGCATAACCGAGCCGCTGGGCGTCCTTCAGGCAATCGTCGAACGCGATGCCCTCGTTCTCCATGCGCGTCAGCATATAATTGCAGGTGCCGTTGAGAATGCCGTAGACGCGGCTGACGTCATTGCCCGACAGCGCCTCGCGCATCGTCTTGATGATCGGGATGCCGCCCGCGACGGCTGCCTCGAACAAGATCTCGGTCTCGTTTCGCGCCGCCAGCGTGGCGAGCGCCACGCCATGATGCGCCAGCAAGGCCTTGTTGGCGGTAACCACCGGCAAGCCGCGCCCCAGCGCGGCCGTCACCGCTTCCAATGCGGGCCCGGTATCTCCGCCGATCAATTCGACGAAAACGTCGATGTCGCCGTTTTTCGCCAATGCGACAGGATCATCGAACCAGGCGAGTTGCGATGTGTCGAAACCACGATCCTTCAATCGGTCGCGCGCCGAGATGCCGGCCAGTTCAATCGGCCGACCGACCCGGTTCGCCAAGGTTTCCGACTTGGTCTCGATGAGCCGCGCGAGGCTCGCGCCGACCGTTCCTAGCCCGGCAAGGCCGAGCCGCAATGGGCTTTTCATGAGCACCTTGTGACTGTTCGCGTCGTTTTGGCGCCGTTCACAAATGGGCGCCGAGGGAAACGACCTTCTGCCCGGCTTCGTCGCCGCTGGCAAGGAAGCGGCGGATGTTGCGCGCCGCCTGTCGGATGCGATGCTCGTTTTCGACCAATGCGATGCGCACATGCTCGTCGCCGTGTTCGCCGAAGCCGATGCCGGGCGCGACGGCCACGTCGGCCTTTTCGATCAAAAGCTTGGAGAATTCGAGCGAGCCGAGGTCGCGATACGCCGCCGGCAGCGGTGCCCAGGCGAACATCGTCGATGACGGCGCGGGAACCGGCCAGCCGGCCCGCGTGAACGATTCGACGAGCACATCGCGGCGCCGGTGGTAGATCTCGCGCACCTCCCGCGTGGCCTCCTCGCCGGCATTCAGGGCCGCGGTCGCGGCTACCTGGATCGGGGTGAAGGCGCCGTAATCGAGATAGGATTTGACCCGGGCCAATGCGGCCAGCAAGCGCTCGTTGCCGACGGCAAAGCCCATGCGCCATCCTGGCATCGAAAAGGTTTTCGACATCGAGGTGAATTCGACGGCGACGTCCATGGCTCCCTCAACCTGGAGGATCGAGGGCGGCGGCGGACCGTCGAAATAGATCTCGGCATAGGCAAGATCGGACAGGACGATGATCTCGTGCTTGCGGGCGAAGGCGACGATCTCGCGATAGAAATCGAGATCGGCCTCGAAGGCCGTGGGGTTGGACGGATAATTGAGAATGATCGCGATCGGTTTCGGGATCGAATGACGGACGGCTCGGTCGATGGCGACCATGAAATCCGCGTCCGGCTTGGCCGGAATCGCGCGAATCGTTCCGCCGGACATGATGAAGCCGAAGGCATGGATCGGATAGGTCGGATTGGGGCATAGCACCACGTCGCCAGGCGCAGTGATGGCCTGCGCCATGTTGGCGAAGCCTTCCTTCGAACCGAGCGTCGCGACAACCTGCGTGTTCGGATCGAGCGTCACGCCGAACCGGCGCGCGTAGTATTTCGCCTGCGCCTTGCGCAGCCCCCCGATGCCCTTGGACGCCGAATAGCGGTGCGTGCGCGGATCGCGAATGACCTCGCACAGCTTGTCGACGATGAATTTCGGCGTCGCGAGGTCGGGGTTGCCCATGCCGAGATCGATGATGTCGGCACCGTTGGCCCGCGCCGTCGCCTTGAGCCGGTTGACCTCCTCGAACACGTAGGGCGGCAGTCGGCGAACTTTGTGAAATTCTTCCATGGTTTTCGTTCCGCGGCGTGGCGCTGGTTGCGGGAAGGAAGCGGCGAACGACGCGGGTCTACTGCCCCGCCTCGATCTGCCGCAACACCTCTTCGGGACTCAGTGTTGGCTGAGCGTTCGGCGTCGGCTTGGCCGCGAGCGCCGCATCGACGTCGGCCGCCTGCTTGCGTCGAACGCCTTCCAGTCGAGCGATTTCGGAGGGATAGCTGCTCGACGTCGCGGCGGATGCGCGCTGGCTGGCCTGTGCATTGAGACGCGACTGCTGCGCCCGAACTTGCGCGTCGGTCAGTTGCGGCGCCGCCGTGTCGGGATAGGCGCCGAGAAGCGGATAGCCGTCGCTGTCGAACCGCTGCGAGGAGGTGACCGGCGCCGCCGCCTGCGCCCGCAGGGCGGCCAGCGATGGATCCTCCTCGTCCGGAAAGATCGACTGGCATGCGGCTGCCGGCAAAAGCACCGCAAGGACCGCAAGCGGCCGAAGAACTGAAAGCGTAATCATCGCAGGTCGGTATCAGGCCTTCTTGAAACGGCGCACTGTGTCATATCCTACAGGAACGGCATTTACAAAATCCCGCCGATCGATTGTTCATGGACCAAGGTGCGGTCACAATGCACCCGCGCGACGCAGCGTAGCGAGGCCCGGACGGAGAAAACGGCAGCCTCGACAGGAGGAAAGCACGATGACAACCAAGCGATCGGCAGAGCTCGGCGGCATCGACAAGACCGGCACCGGCGAGGAATACGTGGTGAAGGACCCACAAGCCTTTGCCCTGAATATGGCGCGGGTGCTGGAGCAGTTGGGCAAGGCGGCGGCAGCCTGGGTGGAGCCGCGCGAGAAGGGAGAATTCGACGCCGGTCCTGTCTCCATGGACGAAATGGTCCAGACCCTTTCGAAAATCTCCGACTATTGGCTAACTGATCCCGGTCGCGCGGTCGAGGCGCAGACCAGCCTGTTCACCGGCTACATGGACGTCTGGAACAATTCGATCCGCCGCATGTCCGGCGAGACGGCGTTGAGCCCGGTCGAGCCGCAGCCCGGCGACAAGCGCTTCGCCGACACGGAATGGAACAGCAATCTGTTCTTCGACTTCGTCAAGCAGGCCTATCTCCTGACCGCGCAATGGGCCGAGGATCTGGTCGACAAGACCGAAGGTCTGGACCCGCACACGCGCCACAAGGCCGCTTTCTACATGAAGCAGGTGTCGAACGCGCTGTCTCCATCCAATTTCATTGCCACCAATCCCGAGCTCTATCGCGAGACGGTCGCCTCGAACGGGGAAAACCTCGTGCGCGGCATGAAGATGTTCGCGGAGGACATGGCGGCCGGCGGCGGCAATCTGCGGCTGCGGCAGTCCGAAGACTCCTCGTTCGAGGTCGGCCGCGACATGGCCCTGACGCCGGGCAAGGTAGTGGCGCAGAACGACGTCTGCCAGATCATTCAATATGCGCCGGAGACCGAGACGGTGTTCAAGCGGCCGCTTCTCATCGTGCCGCCTTGGATCAACAAGTTCTATATTCTCGATCTCAACCCTGAAAAATCCTTCATCAAATGGCTGGTCGAAAAGGGCCATACCGTTTTCGTCATCTCCTGGGTTAACCCGGACGACAAGCAGGCGGAGAAGGGCTGGAGCGATTACATCGAGGAGGGCATCGTCTTCGGCATCGACACAGCCGAGGCCGCCACCGGCGTCGGCGAGGTCAACACGATCGGCTATTGCGTCGGCGGCACGCTGCTCGCCGCCACCCTCGCCTATCTGAAAGCCAGCGGCGACGAGCGCATAGCCAGCGCGACATTTCTGACCACTCAGGTCGATTTCACCCACGCCGGTGACCTGAAGGTCTTTGTCGACGAGGCCCAGTTGCAGACGCTGGAACGCACGATGGGCAAGAAGGGCTATCTCGACGGCTCGCAGATGGCCACGGCGTTCAATCTGCTGCGGTCTGGCGATCTGATCTGGCCGTATTTCGTCAACAACTATCTTCGCGGCAAGGAGCCGATGCCATTCGACCTGCTCTACTGGAACGCCGATTCCACCCGCATGCCGAAGGCGAACCATCTGTTTTATCTGCGCAGTTGCTATCTGGAAAACCGGCTGTCGCGGGGCACGATGGAAATCGACGGCAAACGCCTCGACCTGTCGACGGTCAACGTCCCGATCTACAATCTGGCCACCAAGGAGGACCACATCGCGCCGGCCCGCAGCGTCTTCGTCGGCAGTCGCGCCTTTGGTTCGGATGTCACCTACGTCCTGTCCGGCTCTGGCCATATCGCCGGCGTCATCAATCCGCCCGCCAAGAAGAAATATCAGTACTGGACGGGTCCGACGCCGAAGAAGGTCGCGGCCTACGAAGATTGGCTGCTCGCGGCGAACGAAACAGCAGGTTCCTGGTGGCCGCACTGGCAGGAATGGATCACCGAAAAGTCTGGCAATCGCGTCAAGGCGCGCAAGCCTGGCGGTCGCAAGCTGAAACCGATCGAGGATGCGCCGGGAAGCTATGTGAAGGTCAGGGTTTAGCACAGGCGGGTGGGCCGAACGGATATTGGAGTTCCCGTCCGATCGCATTGGAGGAGGACGGTCGGCTGACAGCCGAGGCGGAAGGGTTGCGGCCGGCCCACCGATAGAACGGGAACGAAAACCGAAAATCACAAAGGGGAGGACGACATGAACAAATTCGCGAAAACCGGTCTTGTGGCCATGCTGGCAGCGGGAGTCTTGTCGGCGCCCGCCAGGGCACAACAGGACAACCAGACACCCGACCAGCCGGAAGCGCAGGCCGCGGCCCAGCCGGACGAATGGTGCCAATCCAAATGGGGACCTGACGACGAGATCGGGGCGGCCAATCTGCTGACCCCTGAGATGGCGCTTGAGGCCGCCAAGCTGGTGAAGACCGGTAAGGTCTATTCCCTCGGCGCGGAGACCAATTCCAAGACGCCGGCATTCGGCTCCCGCTCATGGGCGCTGGTGATCAACCAGCCGGGTCAGGTCGGCGGTATCGGTCTTGGCCCGACCAAGACCAACTACAATGACGACATCTACATGGGCTATGTCGGGACCGGCTCGCAAATCGACGGCCTCGGCCATATCGGCATCGACAATGTCTACTACAATTGCAACAAAAACAGCGACTTCGTCCAGGCCGACGGGCTGACCAAGCTTGGTGTGGAGACGATCCCGAATATCGTCACCCGCGGCATCGTTCTCGATATGACGGATCACTTCGGCATGGACGTGCTCGAAGCGGGCACGGCCTTCAATCGCGAGGAGATCGAGGCCCAGGCCGAAAAGCAGGGCGTCGAGATTCGCGAGGGCGACGTCGTTCTCTTCCATACCGGCTGGCTTTCGCTCGTGGGCAATGACGACGAGCGCTACATCAAGGGCGAGCCGGGGCTGGGCAAGGACGGCGCCGAGTATCTCGTTGGAAAGAACGTGGTCGCCGTCGGAGCCGACAGCTGGGGGCTCGAAGCGGTGCCCTTCGAGGAAGGCGTCGGCATCTTCGAGGTGCATCAGATCCTGATCCCGCGCAACGGCGTCTTCATTCTGGAGAACATGGACACTGCCGAACTCGTCGCGGACGACGCCTGGGAGTTCATGTTCGTGCTCGGCCAGTCAAAATTCACCGGCGGCGTGCAGGCCATCATCAACCCGACGGCGGTGCGCTGATCGGCGCGGGAGGCGATCACGACAGTTCGCGGCCCAAGACGGGCTGCGGACACGGGCATTGACGGGAGTGTCCCGCCGCCGCTATCGGCGGGCCTATGGTCGCCTTCCCCTCCCCGCTCATACCGGCCCGCCTTCTGCGCCGCTACAAGCGCTTTCTCGCCGACGTCCAGATCGACGGCGAGAGCGATCCGGTCACCGTCCACTGCCCGAACCCCGGCGCGATGCTGGGGCTCAAGGCGGAAGGATCGCGGGTCTGGCTGTCGCGGTCGGCCAATCCCGCCCGCAAGCTTCCCCTGACGCTGGAGATCATCGAAGCGGACGGAACCCTCGTCGGCCTCAATACCGCCCTGCCGAACCGACTCGCCGAAGAAGCGATCGCGTCGGGGCTCGTGCCGCCGCTGGCAGCATTCGGAGCGGCGCGGCGCGAAGTCAAATACGGCCGCAACTCCCGCGTCGACCTTCTCTATACCGATCCTGAGGGACAGCCGGTCTATGTCGAGGTCAAGAATGTCCACCTGATGCGCCAACCGGGCCTCGCCGAATTTCCCGACTGCGTGACCACGCGCGGCGCCAAGCATCTCGTCGAACTCGGCGACCGCGTCACGGCCGGCGAGCGGGCAATCATGCTCTACGTGGTACAAAGGGCGGACTGCGACCGTGTGGCCTTCGCCGCCGATCTGGACCCGGCCTACGCCGCCGCATTCGCCGTCGCGCGCGCACGAGGGGTTGAAGCCCATGCCGTTCGATGCGACATCAGCTTGACAGCCATCCGTCCCGTGACCGCCCTTCCGATCGTCGATACCGCATCCCGAACATGACCACTTATCTCGAAGCCGAACCGAACCCGACCCGCAACTCCGGCGCCATCCGCCTGTACGACGCCGCGGCGTTCGAGGGGATGCGGCGGGCCTGCCAGCTCACCGCGCGCTGTCTCGACGGCCTTGCCGCCATCGTCGAGCCGGGCGTGACAACCGAGACGATCGACCGCTATGTCGTGGACTTCGCGCTCGCCAACAACGCCTTTCCGGCGACGCTGAACTATCGCGGCTACGGCAAGAGCGTCTGCACCTCGATCAATCATGTGGTCTGCCACGGCATACCCAACGACAAGCCGCTAAAGGAAGGCGACATCGTCAATATCGACGTGACCTTCATTCACGACGGATACCATGGCGATTCCTCGCGCATGTACCCGGTCGGCCGCGTCAAGCGCGCCGCCGAGCGGTTGTGCGGCATCACCTATCGTTCGCTGCTGCTCGGTATCGAGGCCGTGCGTCCGGGCGGCCATACCGGCGACCTCGGCGAGGCGATCCAGACCTACGCGGAATCCGAGCGTTGCTCGGTCGTGCGCGATTTCTGCGGTCATGGCGTCGGCAAGCTGTTCCACGATGCGCCGAATATCCTGCACTACGGCCGGCGGGGCGAAGGACCGGAAATGCGCCCCGGCATGGTCTTCACCATCGAGCCGATGATCAATATCGGCCGGCCGCATGTGAAGATCCTTTCCGACGGCTGGACCGCCGTCACCCGCGACCGCTCGCTGTCGGCCCAGTACGAACACACGGTCGGCGTGACCGAGACCGGCTGCGAGGTCTTCACCCTGTCGCCCGCCGGGCTCGACACGCCGGGGCTGACGGTCGAGCCCTTAGCCGGCGCGGCGGAATAGCCGCCCGGCGATGACGCATTCCGGCTCCGACGACGAACCGGATTTTCCCGGCCTCGGCGAGGCTCCTTCACCGCGAACGACGGCTGCCGCCGGCCACGCCAAGCCTGCGCCCAAGCACCACGACGGCCACCGCGATCGCCTGCGCGAGCGGTTCAGCGACGCCGGCGCCACGGCGCTGGCCGATTACGAATTGCTGGAACTGATCCTCTTTCGCACCATCCCTCGCCGTGACGTCAAGCCGATCGCCAAGGCGCTGATCGCCCGGTTCGGTTCGCTGGCGGAGGTGCTGAACGCGCCGCCGCGCCGGCTGATGGAGGTGCCAGGGGCCAGGGACGCTGTGGCGCTCGATATCGCCATCGTCGCGGCGGTCAACCAGCGGGCGATGCGATCGGCGGTGAAAAGCCGCGAGGTGCTGTCGTCCTGGGCGGCGGTTCTCGACTATTGCAAGGCGGCGATGGCCTACGAGACGCGAGAGCAATTCCGCATCCTGTTCCTCGACCGGAAGAACGCCCTGATCGCCGACGAGGTGCAGAGCACGGGCACCGTCGACCATACGCCGGTCTATCCGCGCGAGGTGGTCAAACGCGCGCTCGAATTGTCGGCGACCGCGATCATCCTCGTCCACAATCATACAAAATGGCCTATTTCGATCACGCAGGATCACGCTCTATCCAACTGATTCACCTATATTTTTTTACTTGTCGTAATCCCGGATAGTGTGGCAAATTCGGGGTGGTTTTCGGGGGGTCATCCCCCCTACCGACCCCAGTTGCCGACACCCATTTTTCGGTGGGAACAAACCCACTTATCACCCGTCGGCAAATCCCACTTCTCAACTCAAGGGGAGAGCAGGATGCCGACTATCGCCGATGGAGAAATCCGCTCCGCAATCAAGCGTGTCGAACAAAGCGCCAAGCAAGAAACACTCGTTGATGGCGACGGACACGGCACCGGCCGTCTTATCATGATCCTAAAGCCAATGCCGACCCGCGTGACGGCCGACTGGATGGTGCAGCAATGGCGCGACAAAAAGCGGGTCAAAAAGAAGATCGGTGCCTACCCGGCGATGTCTCTCGCCAACGCGCGCGAGATATTTGAGCGCGATTTCGCAAAGATCATCCAGAAGGGTCGCAGCATCAAGATCGCGGTGGATACTCGACCTGGAACCGTCGCAGATCTGTTCGCAGGCTATGTCGCTGCCCTCAAGGCTGCGGGCAAGCCCTCCTGGAAGGAAACAGAAAAGGGTCTCAACAAGATCGCGAACACGCTCGGGCGCCATCGCCTGGCCCGCGAAATTGAGCCGGAAGAAATCGTCGAGGTTATTCGACCCATCTACGAGCGCGGCGCCCGCGCCATGGCCGATCATGTCCGAAGCTACGTCCGCGCGGCCTACAGTTGGGGCATGAAATCCGAACATGACTATCGAACCAAATCGCCGCGCCGTTTCCACATTCCGTTCAATCCCGCATCCGCAATCCCAACTGAGCCAAAGGTTCGCGGTACACGCTGGTTGGACGAGGACGAGTTCGCACGCCTTTATTGGTGGCTCGACTGCCCCGACGTCCCGGTGCATCCGTCGTATCCGCGCGCCATCCAGCTCATCATGCTGACCGGCCAGCGTGTTGAGGAAATCGCGCGTCTGCATGTCGATCAATGGGATGCGGCCGAAAAGATAATCGACTGGTCGAAGACAAAAAATGATCAGCCGCACGCTGTACCGGTTCCGTCGTTGGCAATCGAACTGATCGAATCCATCACCCCGAACGAATACGGCTGGTATTTCCCATCGGCGAATGATTCATCAAGGCCGGTCGGCCACGGGTCGCTCTACAGTTTCGTCTGGCGGCAACGGGATCGCGGGGTAATACCCTACGCGACCAACCGCGACCTGCGCAGAACATTCAAGACCCTCACGGGCAAAGCCGGAATCTCCAAGGAAATGCGCGATCGCCTGCAGAACCATGCCTTACAGGATGTCAGTTCGAAGAGTTACGACCGCTGGAACTACATGCCTCAGAAGCGTGCCGCGATGAAGAAGTGGGACGCCTATCTCAGAAAGGTCCTCGCGCGGAAATCGTGCAACGAGGCCACCTAACCCGCTATGCTCGCGCCGAAAGCGGGTGCGAGGTCACAATGATCAGTGCGTTTTTCCGATGGCTCGAACACCGGCGAGCCGTCAGGCGACATTGGCAAGCCGATGCGCGCAGGCTGATCGACGACGACGAACCGCGCGCATATTATGCCGCACAACGCCGCGCTGCGCGCAGCCGGACCCAAGGCGACCGTGCCGCCTTTTGGCATTGGGCCAAGGTCGCTTCGGAGATCGCAAGGCGCTCTCGTGTTACCGAAATGGACCGTGCTGTCCTCCAGAGGATCGTCGACGAAGAGTCGACGGCCGGGCGCCATCGCGACGCATAGTTCCCTATTTGGGGTGCCTCCCCGCCTCGAATCTTGCATTATGGACATCCGACCATCATCTGATGTATAGATTCACTGTCAAGTGATGGAGAACTCCAATGCTAGTGGCTGACCGCACACTTCCCATCCTATCCGAACGGCAAGACTTTTCTGCCGAAGCTGATCGCGCCAGGCTGTCGAAGGTGGCGCTCAAGGCCTACAAGCGTCTCGTCGAGCAGTGGGAACTCACGGGCCAGCAGGCCGCAGCGCTGCTCGACGTTTCGACAAGCACTTGGGAGCGATTGAAGCAGCAGGAAAAAGACAAGTCCCTGAATCAGGATCAGTTGACGCGCATCTCGGCCTTGGTCGGAATCTACAAGGGCCTCCACCTGTTGTTCGCCGACGGTATGGCTGATCGCTGGCCCAAGCTGGATAACAAAGGTCCCCTCTTCGCCCGCATGAGCCCCATCGGCTCGATGATGAAGGGCGGCATTCCCCAGATGCTTGAGGTTCGCAGATATGTCGATGCAGTCCGTGGAGGACTGTGATTGTCGATCGACGATGTGCCCGTCGTCACCGAGGCGTTTCCGAAAACTGTCCGATTGGTGACGACCGCGCGCCTTCGCGCGGCCGTGCTTGTACCGTTGGTAGATGACGATGATGAACTCAAACTCCTCGCCGAGATCGAAGGAGCAACGAGCACCCGGCTTATCGCCCAAGACCGCGGCATTTCGGGTCTTGCCGCCAACGAACTCGTCTTCGATTTGCCCAATGCCCACTTCATCAATGCGTCCTTTGCCTACGCCAAGCCGCAGCAACCCAACCGGTTCAACGGCGCCGACCGCGGTGCTTGGTACGCCGCGCTCGACGTTGCGACCTGCCTGGATGAAGTCGGCTATCATCTCACGAACGCACTAGCCGACGCCGGCGACTTCAACGCCACCGTCGAATATGCGGAAATGTTCTGCAGCCTCGCTGGCGAGTTCCTCGATCTCCGGCGACTTCCTAGTCACCCTTCGCTCGATCCAGACAAGGCGAAGGCTTACCCCGTGGGCAACGCCCTGGCCGATGGCGCCCGCGCCGCTGGACTAAACGGCATCATATATCCTTCGGTGAGGCATAAGGGCGGCATCTGCCTGGTTGCGCTGAGGCCAGCTGCCGTCCAATCGGTGCGGCAGGGTGCCCTCTATCGTATGACGTGGCGCGGTAGTCCCACGCCAGCAATAGAGGGACCGATCTGACCCCATGATTCAGCTTACCCGATCAAAGATCGGCTGGGCCGCTGGTGCCGACGACAGAACTCCCGCCCCTGCGTCCTGCACCCAGGCGAACACACTCAGTTCATAGTGCGAGTATTGCGATCAAAGGGAAGTCTCCTCCCAATATGCTATAAATAAAGGCTCCGGCGAGTCGGACGCGCACCGAGTTCATTTTGCAACGGAATCAGGCCCAACGCCTCTCTCACTCAAGGATAAGAAGACGACGCTCGACGCGAAGTTCAGGTTTGAGGAAGATTCATTTCCCGGCGGCATGAGTGGATGGGATTCTCGACTTCGATCCGCCACCGGTGGTGTCCCAACAGGTGGTGTAGCTCGGCGGTAACGAAGCTGCCCGCGAGCGCGCCGTAGCGAGCGAGCGGCGGCGCGGTGGTCATCGGCGCTTTCCGGTAGGGTCTGGTTGTTAATGCCAACCCTTTTCGGAAAAGGACCACCGATGACCGACGACATGATGAACCTGCGCGCGCTGGTGGAGAAGACCCTCTAAGTCGTCCAGGCGGCCCGATCCCTCTAGGACATGATCAGCCCACCATCGACATTGATCGTCTGCCCCGTGATGTAGGCGGCATCCTTCGATGCCAGGAATGCGACGAGACCGGCAACGTCCGCACCCGACCCCGCCCCCCCATCGGAATTCCCTCCACCCATTCGGCCATCAGTTCGCCCGGCTTGTAGTCGCCGAGAAGCTTGCCCCAGACGGTATCATTGTAGGCCCACATTTTGGTTTCAATGATGCCAGGGCATGTAGGATTGTCCGTACTCACGGGACATCTCCCCTTTATTGCCATGCAGATGCTAGCGGTCGGGCTGCTGATCGCATTTCCCGGAATCACTGGACGCTGAGCCGAACATCGGCCTCGGCGCAAGTCCCACGCCTTGATCGATGGGTCCTTGTTTGGTCCATTTTGTTGCGGTTACCGCCTGCTCGAGGCCTTCCATGGATCTCCGGAAGGCAGGCGCCGGGTAGCACGGAGCTCTGTTCCTCGACGGAAAAATGGTCAAACCGCAACGGGCTTGTCGACATAGGGCGACCTGTCCCGGGAATGATCTTACCCGGAGCATCAAAATTCAGCGTCTGCTCTTTTTCGAGGCAGCGTCCGGTCGCAACGTGGGCAGCGGGCCGGTCGATCAAGATAAGCAAACGACCTAAAATGGGGATACCCGACGTGGCACACCTCTTGCTTCGGCTCATTCGTGCGGTGCGTCTAGGGTTCCGGCATCGAGCGATGCGACTGGTCCGAGAGACGCACTCCCCGTGAGTTGCGGGGAGACACGGCGGGCCAAAATCCCGGGAGAACGCCGCACAGTTCCGCGCGACGCGGGCTGTCTCCCGGTCCTCTTCGCGTCAATTTTCGAACGCGGTCGCATGGCGGTCGCAGCGACGAAGAAGGACGATGCCCATGAGACGCCTCCTCGCCGGACTGGCCCTTGCCGTCACATTTTCCGCCCCCCCTTTGAGCGGCGTCGCCAACGCCCAGGAGAAGACCGAGTTCTCCGTCTGCTGGTCGATCTATGCCGGCTGGATGCCCTGGGGCTACATGCAGGATTCCGGCATCCTGAAGAAATGGGCCGACACCTACGGCCTGACGATCGAGGCCGTGCAGATCAACGACTATGTCGAGTCGATCAACCAATATACCGCCGGCCAGTACGACGGCTGCACCATGACCAACATGGACGCCCTGTCGATCCCGGCCGGTGGCGGGGTCGACACGACGGCGCTGATCGTCGGCGACTATTCCAACGGCAATGACGGCATCGTCCTCAAGGGCAAGGATCAACTGGCCGCCATCCAGGGGCAGCAGGTCAATCTCGTCGAACTGTCCGTCTCCCATTACCTGCTCGCCCGCGCGCTGGAGAGCGTCGACCTGTCCGAGCGCGACATCACCGTCGTCAATACCTCCGACGCCGATCTCGTCGCCGCCTATCAGACGCCGGACGTGACCGCCGTGGTCACCTGGAACCCGCTCCTGTCGGAGGTCGCGGCTGCCCCGGATTCGCACCAGGTCTTCGATTCCTCGCAGATTCCCGGCGAGATCATCGATCTGATGGTGGTCAACACCGAGACCCTCAAGGCCAATCCGGACTTCGGCAAGGCGCTGGTCGGCGCCTGGTACGAGACGATGACGCTGGTGCAGTCGGACACGCCTGAAGGCCAGGCCGCGCTCGAAGCGATGGCCGAGGCGTCGGGCACCGATCTCGCCGGCTACAAGGCCCAACTCGCCACGACGGCAATGTTTTACGATCCCAAGGACGCCGTCGCCTTCACCGAAGCCGAACAGCTGCCGAAGACGATGACCTTCGTGTCGAAATTCCTGTTCGACCACGGGATTCTCGGCCAGGGCGCGCCGAGCGCCGATTTCGTCGGAATCGCCTATCCTGGCGACAAGACGACGGGCGACGCGGACAATATCAAGCTGCGCTACGACCCGAGCGTGATGAAAATGGCCGCCGACGCGGCGCTGTAAGAACCGTGGCGAGGCACGAGACGCCATGCGGCTGATCAATCTCAAGCCAAGCCGTGCGACGGCGATCGCGCTGGGCGCCCTGCCCTTCGCGATCGCGGTCGGCGCCTATGCGACCGGCAGCGCCATTCGCCGGGCGGACAACCCCGCCGACAAGCTCTTGCCGTCGCTGCAGGCGATCGGCGAGGCGATGTATCGGATGGCCGCGGTCGCCGACAACCGGACCGGCGACTATCTCTTATGGACGGATACGGCGGCGAGCCTGGAACGGCTCGGGCTCGGCATCGCCATCGCGGCGGCGCTCGCCTTCGTCCTGGCCGCGCTGATCGGCATCCTCCCGACAGCCCGCGCGCTGTTTTCGCCCTTTGTCTCGGCCTTCTCGCTGATCCCGCCGATCACCATCCTGCCGATCCTGTTCATCGTCCTCGGCCTCGGCGAAGCGGCCAAGGTCGGGCTCGTCGTGGTCGGGACCGCGCCTTTGATGACGCGGGCGCTGGCGCAGGGCGTGCTCGACATCCCACAGGAGGAGATCGTCAAGGCGCAGACGCTCGGCGCCAGCACCTGGCAGATCGCGACGCGGATCGTCTTTCCGCGCATGGGACCGCTGCTTCTGGTCGCCATCCGGCTCGGCCTGGTTCCGGCCTGGATCTTCCTCATCTCGGCCGAGGCGATCGCCGCAACGGACGGCCTCGGCTACCGGATCTTTCTTGTGCGCCGCTATCTCGCGATGGATGTGATCCTGCCCTACGTCGTCTGGATCACCGTTCTGGCCTTTGCCATCGACCGGGCGCTGGCGTTTTTATCGCGGCGGATGTTTCCGTGGGCGCATCTGTCGGGAGACCGCCTGTGAGGTTTCTCGACGCACGGAAGATTTCCGTCACCTACGGCGACGCGCCGATCCTGGAGCGCGTCAATCTCGGTGTGGACGAAGGTTCGTTCGTGACCATCGTCGGCGCCTCCGGCTGCGGCAAATCCACGTTCCTGCGGCTGTTGCTCGGCCAGGAAACCCCGACGTCAGGCGAGATCAGCATCGACGGCGCGGTGATCGCGCCCGAGCCCGACCCCGGCCGGGGCGTGGTGTTCCAGAAATACTCGGTGTTCCCGCATCTCACCGTGCACCAGAATCTCATGCTGCCCTTCGAGTTCGACGGGTCGCGCTTTCTCGCCCGGCTGTTCGGCCGCCGTCGCCGCGAAGCCGCGGACATGGCTGAGCGGATGATGGACAAGATCGGCCTCGCGCACGCAAGCGAGCGCTATCCGGCCCAGCTCTCCGGCGGAATGCAGCAGCGCCTCGCCATCGGCCAGGCGCTCTTGAAGCGACCGCGCATCCTGCTTCTCGACGAGCCTTTCGGCGCGCTCGATCCGGGAACGCGCAAGGACATGCAGGCGATGCTCCTCGACCTGTGGACCGAGACCGGCATGACCGTCTTCATGGTCACCCACGACATCCAGGAAGCGTTCGATCTCGGCACACGGCTGATCGTTTTCGACAAGGTCCGCCACGACCCGCAGTTCCCCGCCGCCTACGGCGCCACCATCACCTACGATCTACCCCTGAAGACCCGGGAAGGATGGACGACGGACGAGAACACCGTCGCTGCCATCGCCGCGTTGAATAACAAGGACACGACACATGATGCTTGACCGACAGCCGACCCGCCCGACGCGAAGGGCCGGCGCGCGCTCGCCGCAATGGGAACGCGCGCGCGCGCACCACCCGAATTTCGACGCCAAGTCGACGCGCGGCTGGAAGGCGCTCGAAGCCGAGGACAAGCTTTCCGGCGACGGCTGGAAGCGCGAGGTTCAATGGGCGCTCGATATGGGGCTGCCCGGCGCCGACTCTATCACCGACAAGTCGATTCCGACCTTTTCGCGCGGGGAACTACCGCATTTCGCCGGGATCAACACCTTCCTCAAGGCGCCCTATGTCGAGAACGTCCGCGACGTCGGAAAATATGATGCCGCCGTCCTCGGCATTCCGTTCGATAGCGGCACGACCTACCGGCCCGGCACCCGTTTCGGACCGCAGGGCATCCGCCGCATCTCCTCACTCTACACCACCTACAATTACGAGCTCGGCGTCGACCTGCGCGAACAGATGACGCTGTGCGACGCCGGCGACGTGTTCACCATCCCGGGCAATCTCGAAAAGAGCTTCGATCAGATCTCGCGCGGCGTCAGCCACGTGTTTTCGTCGGGCGCGGTGCCGATCATGCTCGGCGGCGACCATTCGATCGGCTTTCCCTGCGTTCGGGGCATCGCCGAATGCACCTCGAAGCGGATCGGCATCATTCATTTCGACCGCCACATCGACATCCAGGAAAAGGATCTCGACGAGCGCATGCACACGACGCCCTGGTTCTGGGCCACCAATCTGCCGAACGTGCCGGCGGTCAACCTCGTGCAACTCGGCATCGGCGGCTGGCAGGTGCCACGTCCGGGCGCCAAGGAGGCGTTTCGCCGTCAGACCAATGTCCTGACCATCGAGGACATCGAAAACTACGGCCTCGAAAAGACCGCCGAAATCGCCCTCGAACTCGCCTGGAAGGACGCCGACGCGGTCTATGTCTCCTTCGACGTCGACTCGCTCGATTGCGGCTTCGTGCCCGGCACCGGCTGGCCCGAGCCGGGCGGCTTCCTGCCGCGCGAGGCGCTGAAAATCCTCGGCCTCGTCTGCGCTCCCGGCATTTGCGGACTGGAGGTCGTCGAGGTCTCGCCGCCCTATGACACGTCCGACATCACAGCCCTTATGGGCGTCCGCGTCTGCGTCGAGGCGCTGGGCTCGATGGTTGCCCATGGCAACATGGGCAAGCACAAGGGCATCATCGACAAGCCGGTCACCTATTGATCGCGAGAGGGAGCACCGACCATGCATCGCGGCCACGATCACGATCACGACCAATTCCACCCCTTCGACCCGCCACGGGCGCCCCGTGGCCACAACCACACCGAGGCGACGGCCCAGTGGCAAACGCCGCATGAGCCGGACGCCGCGCATCCGGCTGACGATCACACCCACGAGCCGGATTTCGATCTGGTGGAGAAGGCATTCACCGACGCCTTTCCCGCCGTCAAGGACCCGACCAGTTTCCTGCGGCTGACCGGCATACCGCTCCTCGCCGTGGCCGGGGACGGTGGTACGCTGTCCCTGCTCAGGGTCGCGCAGGAAAACGTCGTCGACATCGGCGCGCTGGCGCCGCATCTCGGCGGCGAGAGCTTTCGCTACGATCCGCTTCCGGCGGCGATGGTGTCCCGGCGCGAATCCCTCGCCTTCGTCTATTTCGACGGCAAGGCCACGCGCAGCCTGTCGTTCGAGGAAGCGCGGGCGCTGGCGCCGAAGCTGGACGCAACACGCTGACGCGATGTGGTATTGCCGCGCCACCCTCCGTATGCGCGATCCCGTGAGATGAGCGCTGCCCTTTCCATTCTCGTGGTCGATGAAAACCGGGCGCGCGCGGCGATCATCGAGGACGGGCTGCGCGAGGCGGGCCACTCCCGGGTCGAGGTTGTGACGGAGACGGCCGGCCTGGTGCGCCGCATCGAGACGCTGAATCCCGACGTCATCGTCCTCGATCTCGAAAATCCCAACAGGGACCAGCTCGAGCATTTCTTTCAGGTGTCGCGATCCGTCCAGCGACCGATCGCCATGTTCGTCGATCGATCCGACACCGCCTCGATCGCCGCCGCAGTGGACGCGGGGGTATCGGCCTACATCGTCGACGGGCTCAAGAAGGAGCGCGTCAAGCCGATCCTCGACATGGCGATCTCGCGCTTTAACGCCTTCAACCGGCTGACGCGGGAACTTCAGGACGCGCGCACCGAACTCGCCGACAGAAAAATCATCGACCGCGCGAAGGGTATCCTGATGAAGGCGAAGAACCTCGACGAAGAATCCGCGTATCGGCTGCTGCGGAAGACGGCGATGAACGAGAACCGGCGCCTCGCCGACGTTGCCCGCGGTCTCGTCAGCGCCCACAGCCTGCTAGGAGACGATTGATGCCACGGCTGGACGACATCCGCGCCGGTTACCTGCCACTTCTCGACAGCGCCGTTCTGCTCGTCGCCGCGGACAAGGGTTTCGCCGAGGCCAGGGATGTCCGCCTCATCCTCAACCGCGAAACCTCGTGGGCGACGATCCGCGACCGCATGGGCGTCGGCCAGCTCGACGCCGCGCACATGCTGGCGCCGATGCCGATCGCCGCGAGCCTTGGCCTGGGCCCCCTCGCCGTGCCGATGGTCGCGCCGTTCATCCTGGCGCTGGGTGGCAACGCGGTGACTGTCTCCAATGCCGTGGCGGAAAGGATGGCGACCACCGACCCGGTCATGGACGGTGCCGCCGCAGCGGGACAGGCACTGTGCCGCACCGTCGAGGCGGCTCGCCGCGACGGTCGCCCACCACTCCGATTTGCCGTCGTCCATCGGCATTCCAGCCACAATTACGATCTGCGCTACTGGTTGGCGGCGTCCGGGATCGGGCCCGACCGGGACATCGACATCACCGTGGTGCCGCCGCCCTTGATGCCCGACGCGCTGGCGACGGGGCAGATCGATGGATTCTGCGTCGGCGAGCCGTGGAGCACGATTGCCGTCCGCCGGGGCGCCGGCCACATCGTGACCAGCAAGGCGGAGATCTGGCGACGTGGACCCGAAAAAGTCCTCGGTGTCTCTGCGCATTTCGCCAAAACACGCGGTGAGGTGCTCGCACGACTGATCCTCGCGCTTCATGATGCCGCCGCATGGTGCGAAGACCCGAACAACCGGGAGGCTCTCGCCGCCCTTCTCGCGGCAAAGGAACACCTCAATGTTCCAGAGAGCGCCCTGCTGCCGGCCCTTGAAGGACGCCTGGAGACAGCACCAGGAAAACGGCGCGCCATCGAAGGCTTCGTCACCTTCCACGGCGCGGATGCCAACCGCCCGAACCCGGACCATGGCCAATGGCTGTTTCGGCAAATGGTCCGCTGGGGCGACGCCACCGACTCCGAGACCGCGCGTGACCAAGCGGCCGCGGTCTTCAGCCCAGCCTCGTATGACGCGGCTCTTGGCCGTCTTGCGCCGAACCGCGATTCGAAACGGAGGCTGAGCGAGAATGATCGGCCTGCGGGGCTCTATGACGTCGCCGAGGAGAATCCGGCGTCGAATTGAGCAAGCTCGCTGCGCGCTCTCGCATCGTTATGCTTATTTTTTGATCAACTTATGTCTGCGTATAAAAAAATTGCAGAATTTGCTGTTTTTGCATTGCAACATGAAATTTGCGGCCGTATAGATTGGCCTGTCGGACGAAGCGCGGTGCTGATCACCAGTCGTTTTCTCCGACGGGGCCTCACAGGCCAATGGAATTTACGCCCAATGGCGGGCGGTTTTCGGCAAGGCTGCCGACTTCGTTTGAAGTGCCCCGCGACAGCGGGGGCATCGACGGGTCGAGCAGCCTTTTTTCGTTTCATCAGCACCATTGCCGGGCGGCGTCGCCACCGGCGAAACGGGGAAGTTTTACGCCATGAGCAACCTGACGACGATCTCCAGACGTGTCCTGCTGGGCGGCACAGCCGCCGTCGCTCTCGGCCTCACGGCGACCGTGGCGCAAGCGGACATGCTGCCGGTCGAAAAGGACGAACTCACATTCGGTTTCATCAAGCTGACCGACATGGCGCCACTCGCCATCGCCAAGGAAAAGCATTTCTTCGAGGATGAAGGGCTTTACGTCAGCATCGAGCCCCAAGCGAACTGGAAGGTTCTGCTGGATCGCACCATCACCGGCGAGCTCGATGGCGCCCATATGCTGGCGGGGCAGCCGCTTGCGGCGACGATCGGTTACGGCACCGAGGCACATATCGTGACGCCGTTCTCGATGGACCTCAACGGCAACGGCATCACCGTGTCTAACGACGTCTGGGCGAAGATGAAGGCCCATATCGCGTCGGGTCCGGACGGCAAGCCGCAACATCCGATTTCCGCCAGCGCCCTAAAGCCTGTCGTCGACGAATACCGAGCCGCTGGCAAGCCGTTCAACATGGGAATGGTGTTCCCGGTCTCGACCCACAATTACGAGCTGCGCTACTGGCTCGCGGCGGGCGGGCTCAATCCGGGCTTTTATTCGCCGTCCGATACCTCCGGTCAGATCAAGGCCGACGTTCTGCTGTCTGTGACGCCGCCGCCGCAGATGCCGGCGACGCTCGAGGCCGGCACCATCCAGGGCTATTGCGTCGGCGAGCCCTGGAACCAGGCCGCCGTGTTCAAGGGCATCGGCGTTCCAGTGATCACCGACTACGAGATCTGGAAGGACAATCCCGAAAAGGTGTTCGGGATGACGAAGCAATTCGTCGACGAGAACCCCAATACCGCGATCGCCGTGACCAAGGCGCTGATCCGCGCCGGCCAGTGGCTCGACGCCGACGATGGCGCCAACCGCCAGGAAGCCGTCGAGATCCTGTCGCGGCCCGAATATGTCGGCGCCGACGCCGAGGTCATCGCCAATTCGATGACCGGCACTTTCGAATACGAGAAGGGCGACAAGCGACCCGCCCCCGATTTCAACGTCTTCTTCGCCAAGTTCGCGACCTATCCCTACTACTCGGACGCCATCTGGTATCTCACGCAGATGCGCCGCTGGGGCCAGATCGCCGACAAGAAGCCGGACAGCTGGTACGCGGAAACGGCTGCATCGGTCTACCGCCCGGACATCTACCGCAAGGCGGCCGAATCGCTCATCGATGACGGCTATCTGACAGCTTCCGACACCCCCGATACCGACGGCTACAAGGCGGCAACCGCAGCGTTCATCGACGGCGTCGAATATGACGGCCGCAAGCCCAACGAATACCTCGAGAAATTCGAAATTGGTCTCAAGGGATCCGAGGACGTGGCGAGCCTCGCCTCCAACTGATCCGCGCGCGAAGAGGCGGCGGAGCGTTCCGCCGCGCTTCCATCCGACACTTGCCGCAGCATTCGAGGAAGGACCCGAGCGATGAGCACCGCATCCGATTTCATGGGGCATGAGCTGTCCTCGGCCGAACGCCGCGCTATCCGCCAGGAAAAGCGCATGGTCAGGATCAGCCGCGCCGCCGGTCCGCTGACAGCCATAGGTCTCGGCTGGTCCGTGCCGCTGATGAAAATGGCCGCGGGTGACGATCCACGATCCAACCTCTCGGCCCTGTGGAAAGGCCTCATCGTCCCGCTCATCGGCATTCTCGCTTTCCTGGCGGCCTGGGCGGCGCTGGCGCCGCAGGTGCAAACCTCGCTCGGCACCGTGCCGGGGCCGGTCCAGGTCTGGCAGCAGGTCGAGGGGCTCTACGCCGATCATCAGCGGGGACGCGAGGACCGGGTGGAGTTCTATGAGCGGCAAGAGGCCCGCAACGCCAAACTGGTCGAACAAGGCATGGCCGACCGGGCGAAGGTCCGCGCCTATACCGGCGCGCCGACCTATCCCGAGCAGATCTTCACCAGCCTGAAGACGGTATTCCTCGGCTTCTTACTCGCCACGATCATTGCGGTTCCGGTCGGCATCGCCTGCGGGCTGTCCTCGACCGTCAGCGGCGCGCTGAACCCGCTGATCCAGATCTTCAAACCGGTCTCGCCGCTGGCCTGGTTGCCGATCGTCACCATGATCGTCTCGGCGCTTTACGCGAACGCCTCGGACGCGCTGCCGAAATCCATGGTGGTCTCGGCGATCACCGTGACCCTCTGCTCGCTCTGGCCGACGCTGATCAACACCTCGCTCGGCGTCGCCTCGATCGACAAGGACCTCGTCAATGTCGGCAAGGTGCTGCAATTGTCGACGTCGAAGACCATCACCAAGCTGGTCCTGCCCTCGGCCATGCCGCTGATTTTCACTGGCCTGCGCCTGTCGCTGGGTGTCGGCTGGATGGTGCTGATCGCCGCCGAGATGCTGGCGCAGAATCCCGGCCTCGGCAAATTCGTCTGGGACGAGTTCCAGAACGGCTCGTCGGACTCGCTCGCCCGCATCATCGTCGCAGTCATCACCATCGGGATCGTCGGCTTCATCCTCGATCGGATCATGGCCGCGCTGCAGACCGCCTTCACCTTCTCGTCGACGCGCTGAGCGGAGCATTCGCAGGAAAAGTGGAAGCCGGTTTTCCGTCCGCGACATGCGACAAGAAAGAACAGCCATGACCACATCCCCGATCATCGAACTCAGCAACGTCTCGAAAGTCTACGGCGAAGGCAAGCAGCGGGCCGAAATCCTGAACGGTGTCGATCTGACGGTCCGCGAGGGCGAGTTCGTTGCGATCGTCGGGTTCTCCGGCTCCGGCAAGACGACGCTGATCTCGTTGCTCGCCGGGCTGATCCGGCCCGACGCCGGTGAGGTCCGCATGCGCGGCAAGCCCGTCGATGGACCGGGGCCAGAGCGCGGCCTGGTCTTCCAGTCCTACTCGCTGATGCCTTGGCTTTCCGTGCGCGGCAACGTCGCCCTGGCCGTCGACACGGTATTCGCCAGGGAATCGAAGGCCCCGCGCCGGGCGCGCGTCGACAAATACATCGACATGGTCGGCCTCACGCACGCCGTCGACCGGCGCCCGGCGGAACTGTCGGGCGGCATGCGCCAGCGGGTTTCGGTTGCGCGGGCGCTGGCGATGAGTCCGGAAATCCTGCTCCTGGACGAGCCGCTCTCGGCGCTCGACGCGCTGACCCGGGCGAAGCTGCAGGACGAGTTCGCGGCGATCAGCAAGATCGAAAAGAAGACCATCATCCTGATCACCAACGACGTCGACGAGGCGATCCTGCTCGCCGACCGGATCATCCCGCTCGATCCGGGACCGCGGGCGAAGCTTGGCCCTTCCTTCGCCGTCGATCTTCCGCATCCGCGCGACCGCACCGCGATGAACGGCAACGAGGAGTTCAAGCGGCTGCGCCGCGAGGTCACAAACTACCTCATGGCGCGTGGCCGCCACGCTTCCGGCGGAGCGGACGAAGCGGTGCTGTTGCCGAACGTCGTCCCGATCACCCAGAAGCCGCATACGGGTCCCGCGCCAGAATTGCCGGCGGCCTATCGCAAGGCGGCACATTCGCCGATCGCGCGCGGCTTCGTCGAATTCTTCAAGGTCAGAAAGACCTATCCGACGCCGAAGGGGCCGCTGACCATCGTCGACGGTTTCGACATGAAGATGCGGCGGGGCGAGTTCGTGTCGCTGATCGGCCATTCGGGCTGCGGCAAGTCGACGGTTCTGACCATGGCCGCCGGCCTCAACGACATTTCCACCGGCGGCATCATTCTCGACGGCCGGGAAGTCGCCGGCGCCGGGCCGGAGCGCGCCGTGGTTTTCCAGGCGCCATCGCTGATGCCCTGGCTGACGGCGCGCGAGAACGTCGCGCTCGGCGTCGACCGGGTTTACCCCGACGCGACCCCTGCCGAGCGCCGCGGCATCGTCGAGCATTACCTTCACCGAGTCGGCCTCGGCGAGGCCATGCACCGCAAGGCGGCCGATCTGTCCAACGGCATGAAGCAGCGCGTCGGCATCGCCCGCGCCTTCGCCTTGTCGCCGAAACTACTGCTGCTCGACGAGCCCTTCGGCATGCTGGATTCGCTGACCCGCTGGGAGCTTCAGGAGGTCTTGATGGACGTCTGGAAGCGCACCGAGGTCACCGCGATCTGCGTCACCCACGACGTTGACGAGGCGATCCTGCTCGCCGACCGGGTGGTGGTGATGACCAACGGCCCGATGGCGAGGATCGGCAAGATCATGACGGTCGACCTGCCGCGGCCGCGCACCCGCAAGGCGCTGCTCGAACATCCCGACTACTGGCGCTACCGGCAGGAACTGCTCGACTTCCTCGAGGAATACGAAGGCGGCGCGCGGCCCGAAGAGGTGCCGAAGGCGGCGGGAACGGATGGCGGCACGGCCAAGGAAGCAGCATGAGCCACGGCCCCTCACCACAGCGTCGGAATCCGAGCCCTCTCCCCAAAGGAGTAACGAGATGAGAGAGAAACTCGTCGTCATCGGCAACGGCATGGCGCCCGGCCGCATGCTCGAACATCTCTTCGACAAGGCCCCCGATCAGTACGAAGTGACGATCTTCAACGCCGAACCGCGGGTCAATTACGACCGCATCATGCTGTCGCCGGTGCTCTCCGGCGAGAAGTCCTACGAAGAGATCGTCATCCACGGCGACGGCTGGTACATCGACCATGGCATCACGCTCTACAAGGGGCACCGGATCGTCGCGATCGACCGCGACGCCAAGACCGTCACATCCGATCACGGCGTCACCGAAAGCTACGACAAACTGGTGATCGCCACCGGCTCGGTGCCCTTCATCATCCCTGTCCCGGGCAAGGATCTGCCCGGCGTGATCACTTACCGCGATCTCGACGACGTCCAGGCGATGCTGCTCGCCGCTCAGTCGCGGGCAAAGGCCGTCGTCATCGGCGGCGGTCTGCTCGGCCTCGAAGCGGCGGCGGGGCTCAGCGCGCGCGGCATGGAGGTGACGGTGCTGCATGTCATGCCGACGCTGATGGAACGCCAGCTCGACCCGGCCGCCGGTTATCTGCTGCAGAAGGCGGTCGAGGAACGCGGGATCAAGGTCATCACCAGGGCCAATACCAAGCAGATCATCGGAGACGGCAAGGTCGAGGGGATCGAGCTCGACGACGGCACGATCATCCCGGCGACGCTCGTCGTCATGGCGGTCGGCATCCGGCCCAATAGCGGTCTCGCCAAGGAGGCGGGCCTCGCAGTCAATCGCGGCATCGTCGTCGACGCCGGAATGCAAACCTCGGACGCCGACATTCTGGCCCTCGGCGAATGCGCGGAAGTGGACGGCATGGTCTACGGCCTGGTCGCACCGCTCTACGAAATGGCACGCGTCGCCGCCGCGCATCTCGCGGACGACCGCTCCGCCGCCTTCGTCCACGCAGACACCCCGACCAAGCTCAAGGTCACAGGCATCGATCTTTATTCGCTCGGCGATTTCGCCGACGGCGAGGACCGACAGGAGATCGTGCTGCGCGACGCGACGGCGGGCATCTACAAACGCCTCGTCCTGAAGGACAACCGCATTATCGGCACGGTTCTTTACGGGGAGACCTCGGACGGCGCCTGGTTCAACGACCTGAAGAAGAAGGCGACCGACATCTCGCCCATGCGCGAGACCCTGATCTTCGGCCAGTCGTTCCAGGGAGGCGCCCCCCTGGACCCTATGGCGGCCGTTGCAGCCTTGCCGGATGATGCGGAAATCTGCGGCTGCAACGGCGTCTGCAAGAGCAAGATCACTGGCACTATCGCCGAGAAGGGCCTGACCAGCCTCGACGATGTCCGGGCTCACACCAAGGCCTCGTCTTCCTGCGGGTCCTGCACCGGGCTCGTCGAACAGCTGATGGCTCTGACGCTCGGTGACGCGTTCGATCCGGCCGCCGTCAAGCCGATGTGCCCCTGCACCGATCTCGGCCACGGCGACGTCCGCCGGCTGATCGTGGCCAAGGAGCTGAAGTCGATCCCGCAGGTCATGCAGGAACTCGAATGGAAGACCTCCTGCGGCTGCGCCAAATGTCGCCCGGCGCTGAACTACTATCTCCTCGCCGACTGGCCGGGCGAATATGTCGACGACAAGCAGTCGCGCTTCATCAACGAGCGGGTGCACGCCAATATCCAGAAGGACGGCACCTATTCGGTGGTGCCGCGCATGTGGGGCGGCATCACCTCGGCAAAGGAATTGCGAGCGATCGCCGACGTCGCCGACAAGTTTCAGATTCCGACGGTCAAATGCACCGGCGGCCAGCGCATCGACCTCCTCGGCGTCAAGAAGGAGGATCTTCCTGCCGTCTGGGGCGACCTCAACGCCGCCGGCATGGTCTCGGGCGCGGCCTACGCCAAGGGGCTTCGGACCGTGAAGACCTGCGTCGGCACCGACTGGTGTCGCTTCGGCACGCAGGATTCGACCGGCCTCGGGGTTCGCATCGAAAAGTTCATGTGGGGCTCATGGACCCCCGCCAAGGTCAAGATGGCGGTTTCGGGCTGTCCCAGGAATTGCGCCGAGGCGACCTCCAAGGATGTCGGCGTCATCTGCACGGATGCGGGCTACGAAATTCACTTCGCGGGCGCCGCCGGCCTCGACATCAAGGGCACGGAGGTTTTGTGCCAGGTCAAGACCGAGGACGAAGCGCTGGAGACGATCGTGGCGCTGACCCAGCTTTATCGCGAACAGGGTCATTATCTCGAACGCATCTACAAGTGGCTGCGGCGTGTCGGCATGGACTCTATCCAGGCGGCGATCGTCGACGATCCCAATAAGCGCCGGCATTATTTCGACCGCTTCGTCCACAGCCAGACATTCAGCCAGACAGATCCCTGGGCCGAGCGGGCGCGCGGTGACGTGGCGACGCATGAGTTCAAGCCGATGGCCGACCTCACGATGCTGGAGGCTGCTGAATGAACGGAGAGACCTTTTTTGCGATCGGCACGATCAACGACATCCCCCGGCGCGGCGCGCGCTGCGTGTTGACGCCAGTCGGACGGATCGCCGTCTTCAGGACCGCCGACGACCAGGTTTTCGCCACCGAGGACCGCTGCCCACACAAGGGCGGGCCGCTCAGCCAGGGCATCGTCCACGATGCCTCGGTCACCTGTCCGCTCCACAACGCCGTCATTTCGCTCAAGGACGGCGAGATGCGGGGACCGGACGACGGCAAGGTGCGGACCTTCGCGGTCCGGATCGAACCGCTCACCAAGGTCCTTGAATTGTCGCTCAGCCCGATTGCGGCCGCTTTCGCCGACGCGGCCGAATAGGGCAACGACGATGGATGCCGCTCCGACCACCAAGACCGTGCGGACCACATGCCCCTATTGCGGCGTCGGTTGCGGCGTGTTGGCGACGCCGCGTTCCGACGGTAGCGTCGCGATTGCCGGAGACCCGGAGCATCCCGCCAATTTCGGCCGGTTGTGCTCGAAAGGTTCGGCGCTCGGCGAAACGCTTGGGCTCGAGGAGCGCCTCCTGTTTCCGAGCATCGACGGGGTGCGTGTCACCTTTGACGCGGCGCTCGACAAGGTCGCAAGCACATTCGCCAGGACGATCGCCGAATACGGGCCGGACTCGGTCGCCTTCTACGTCTCCGGCCAACTCCTCACCGAGGACTACTACCTCGCCAACAAGCTGATGAAAGGCTTCATCGGCTCGGCCAATATCGACACCAACTCGCGTCTCTGCATGGCCTCCTCGGTGGCCGGTCATCGCCGCGCCTTCGGCTCGGACACCGTCCCGGGCACCTATGAGGATCTGGAACTGGCGGACCTCGTCGTGCTGGTCGGCTCAAACCTCGCCTGGTGTCACCCGGTGCTCTATCAGCGGCTCGCGGCGGCGAAGGCGGCGCGGCCCACCATGAAGGTGGTTCTGATCGACCCGCGCCGCACGGCGACGGCGGACCTTGCGGACTTGCATCTGCCGATCGCGGCGGATGGTGACACGGCGCTGTTCGCCGGATTGCTGCCTGCTCTCGCCGAAGCCGGCGCGATCAATTGCGATTACGTCGCGCGGCACAGCGAGGGTTTCGTCGAGACGCTGCGGACCACGCGTTCGATGCGGGTGGCACGCGTGGCGGAAATGACCGGCCTCGATCCACGCGCCATCACGGCGTTCTACGAGCTGTTCGCCAAGACCGAGAAGGTCGTCACCGTCTATAGCCAGGGCGTCAACCAGTCACTCAGCGGCACCGACAAGGTCAACGCCATCATCAACTGCCATTTGGCGACGGGCCGCATCGGCCGGCCGGGGATGGGGCCGTTTTCGGTGACCGGCCAACCGAACGCCATGGGTGGCCGCGAAGTCGGCGGCATGGCCAACATGCTCGCCGCCCATATGGAGCTCGAAAATCCCGAACACCGCGCGTTGGTGCGGACCTTCTGGAAGGCGCCTCGCATGCCCGACCGGGCTGGCCTCAAGGCCGTCGAGATGTTCCGCGCGGTCGCCGACGGCCGCATCAAGGCGATCTGGATCATGGGCACCAACCCGGTCGTCTCCATGCCCGACGCCGACGTGGTGAAACGGGCGCTCGTCGCCTGCCCCTTCGTCGTCGTTTCCGACGTCGTCGCGAAGACCGACACGCTGCGCCACGCCCATGTGGCTTTACCCGCAACCGCGTGGGGCGAAAAGGACGGCACGGTCACCAATTCCGAACGCCGCATCTCACGCCAGCGCTCCTTCCTGCCGGCGCCGGGCGAGGCGCTGCCCGACTGGAAAATCATTGCCGAAATCGCCCAGCGGATGGGATATGGCGAAGCGTTCGCCTATGCGAGCGCAGCCGACATCTTCGATGAGCATGCCCGACTGTCGGCCTACCGGAACGAGGGCACCCGCGACTTCGATATCGGCGGACTCGCCGGCCTCGGCCAGCCCGGCTATGACGCGCTTCAGCCAGTGCGTTGGCCGCGGCCAGCCAAGGGAGCCGCACGCGAACGTTTTTTCGCCGACGGCGGCTTCTATCATCCGGATGGCCGCGCACGCTTCGTGCCGGTCGAGCCCGCCACGACGACCGGCGCGGCGGAGCGGCCGGGCCGCTTCATCCTCAATACCGGCCGGGTGCGTGATCACTGGCACACGATGACTCGCACGGGCGTGTCGGCGCGCCTGTCTGGCCATATCGCCGAACCATTCGCCGAGATCCATCCGGCCGACGCGGCAGCACTGGGATTGCGCGAGGCCGCACTCGTGACCATCCGTTCGCCGCAGGGGACGGCGACGGTCCGCGCCCTCATCACCGATCGGCAACGGCGCGGCTCGGTCTTCGTCCCGATGCACTGGACCGGCGAAAACTCGTCCAATGGCCGGATCGACGCGGTCGTCGCGCCAGCCGTCGATCCCGTTTCGGGTCAGCCGGGATTGAAATCGACGCGCGTTCGCGTCGAACGCTTCGACGCCTCCTGGTACGGCTTTGCCGTAACGCGCTCACGCCCCGACACGAGTGACCTCGACTATGTCGCCCTCGCCCGGGCCGAGAGCGGCTGGCGCCTGGAGGTCGCTGGTTTCGCGATGCCGAAAGACGCGGGCACGCTGGCCGCCGGATTGCTGGGAGTGGCCGGCAATGCCGACCTCCTTGCCTATCAGGACGAGGCGACCGGCGCCTTTCGCTTCGCCGCATTCGACGGTTCGACGCTGATTGGGGCAATGTGGATGTCTCGCGAACCCGTCGCCGTCTCCCGAGTCTGGGCAGCCGGCCAGTTGTCGGAGCCTGACCACTCGCCGCGCGACCGATCGCTGCTGCTGGCGGGTCGCGGCGGGGCAGACCGTCCCGACTGCGGTGCCATCGTGTGCTCGTGCTTTTCGGTCGGCGTCAACGACATCGCCAATGCCGTTGCCTCCGGCAAGGCTATGACGGTCGAGGCGGTGGGCGAAGCGCTGAAGGCCGGAACCAATTGCGGCTCCTGCCGCAGCGAGATCAGAGGGATCATCGCGGACGCCCAAGCGAAAGAAACCGCCTGAAGACCGCACGCAGGCGACGGGCGGTCTCCACGTCAGCCAAGATACGCGATCAGGCCTCCTGGTCCTAGTGGATCAACCGAGGCGGATGAGTCCTGTTGGGGATTCCCGTTGTCGTTTGCGCGTGCCAGTATGGGCATACGCACGGGAATATCCATCACCCTTGTCGAGGCTGACCGTCAGCGGCTCGAAGCCCTCGTCAGCGATGGGAACACGTCGCAGAAACATGTCTGGCGCGCCCGGATCGTGCTGCTCAGCGCCGACGGCGTCGGCACGAACGCCATCATGGCCGCCACGGGCACGTCGAAGACGCCGGTTCGGCGCTGGCAGGCGCGGTTCATGGAGCAGGGCGTCGCCGGCCTGCTCCGCGACAAGACCCGCCCGCCCGGCACGGCGCCGGTGGCGACGAGCGGGCGGCCAACATCGTGGCGATGACGCTGAAGTCGCCGCCCGAGGCGACCCACTGGACGGCGCGGGCGATGGCCAAGGCGATCGGGCTCACCGTCTCGACGGTGCAGAATATCTGGCAGGCCCACGGTCTCGCCCCGCATCGCTGGCGGGCGTTCAAGCTCTCCAACGGCCGGGCCTTCGCCGAGAAGCTCCACGACGTCGTGGGCCTCTATGTCGCTCCACCCGCGCACGCCATGGTGCTCAGCATCGCTGAGAAGTCGCCGGTCCAGGCGCTCGACCGAACCGAGCCCGGACTGCCGCCTGATTACGCAGACGGCATTACTGATTCTGCATGCTTAATAGGCAAAAAAACTACGTCCTGTTCCCTCCGCCACTCCTTAAGCCCCGCGCTGGATGGGAGTCGCGGCGAATGGCACGACTCCTGCTTTTGGTGAACCGAGCGTCCACGGGTTGGCCGCGCGACATCGACACCGAAGCAAATGGAGTTCTCATGAAAAGACGTGACTTCCTGGCAGGGACCGCGCTTGCGGCGACGGCCGGTACACTCGCCGCCCCGAGCCTCGCCCGGGCACAAGAGACCTTCAGCTGGAAGATGACCAACGCTTACGGCCCCGGCTCGCCTTACTACGTGGAAGGACCGGGAAGCCCGACCGATTTCTGCAAGAAGGTCGCAGCGATGTCGGACGGACGGCTGACGATCCAGCATTTTGCCGCTGGCGAGTTGATCCCCGCGCTCGAAGGCTTCGACGCCGTGCAGAACGGCATCGTCGAGATGAATGCCGCGAACGCCTATTTCTGGGCCGGAAAATTGCCAGCCGCGCAGTATTTCACCACCGTTCCCTTCGGCATGGACGTCAAGGGCACCAATGCCTGGCTCTATCACGGCGGCGGCATCGACCTGTGGCACGAGCTTTACGAGCCGCTCGGCATGATCGCCTTTCCGATGGGCAATACCGGCGTGCAGATGACCGGCTGGTTCCGCAAGGAGATCAATTCACTCGAGGATTTCTCCGGCCTGAAGATGCGCATCCCGGGCCTTGCCGGAAAAGTCTATGCCAAGCTTGGCGTCAATGTTCAGCTGCTGCCGGGCGGCGAAATCTTTCCCGCGCTCGAACGCGGCGTCATCGATGCGGCGGAGTTCGTCGGCCCTTACCAGGACCGCCGACTCGGCCTGCAGAAGGCCGCGAAATACTATTACACCACCGGCTGGCACGAGCCGAACAATGTCACCGAGCTGTTGATCGGCAAGGCCGCCTGGGACAGCCTGCCGGCGGATCTCCAGGAGATTGTCAAGACGGCGGCCTTCGCCTGCAATGTCGAGAGCAACGCTTGGTGCGACGCCACCAACGCCGAGGCTATGAAGGACCTCGTCGACAATTTCGAGGTCATCGCCAAGCCGCTCCCGGACGCGGTCGTCGCCAGACTGCGCGAGGTGACGCAAGAGGTTCTGGAGGAAGGCGCGGCGGCCGATCCGAAAACCCGGAAGGTCCATGACGCCTACATGGCCTTCAAGGACCAGTATGGCGACTGGGCGGGCACCGCCGACGAGCCGTTGCTGCCGGTGCTCTACAAGGCATGAGGCGGCTGATCGCTTTCGCGGGCGGGGCTGATCGCCTCGTCCGCGTCGTCGGCGAGGCGGCGGCCTGGACCGGCCTCGTCATGGTGCTTTTGATCGGCTTCAACGTCTTCGCCCGATACCTGTTTTCCTATGGCTCCGTGGCGCTGCAGGAATCGGAATGGCACCTGTTGGCCGTCGGCGCATTGTTCGGCATGTCCTACGCTCTGAACCAGGGCGAGGAGGTCCGCGTCGACGTCCTCTATGCGGGATTTTCGCCGCGCGCCAAGCGCCTCGTCGACTTGGTCGCCTCGCTGCTTCTTTTCTTCGTCTCTGTCGCCGTCGCTTATCTGTCGATCGGCTTCGTGCTGCAGAGCTATTCGCTCGGCGAGGGCTCGGCCGATCCAGGCGGCCTGCCGCTGCGCTGGGTGCTGAAAGCCTGCATCCCGCTCGCGTTCCTGCTTCTGGCCCTGCAGGCCCTGTCGAACCTCCTGCTGCTTGGCGCCGGTCTCCTCGACCCTGGCTTCACCAGCTCCCGCCGCCCCGCCTCCGAAAGCTGATCCATGCCAGTGAACGAAATCCTCGCGCTGACGATGATCGGCGCGTTCTTCCTGATGCTGCTTGGCGGGCTGCCGGTGCCGATCTGCCTAGCCGTCTGCGGCTTCGTGTTCGGCTATCTCGGCTTCGGCTCGCTGCTCTTCGGCCTCCTGCCCGCCCGCATCTTCGGCGTCATCACCAATTACACCCTGCTGGCGCTGCCCTTGTTTATTTTCATGGGCATCATGCTGGAGCGATCGAAGATCGCCGAGGATCTCCTCGAGGTCATCGGGCTTGCGATGGGTGGACTGCGCGGCGGCATGGCGCTGGCGATCGTTCTCGTCGGCGTCTTGATGGGCGCGGCGTCGGGCGTCGTCGGCGCCACCGTGGTCACCATGGGGCTGATCGCGCTCCGGCCGCTGATCGCGCGCGGTTACGACAAGGGCGTCGCCGCCGGTGTCATCTGCGCCTCCGGCACGCTCGGACAAATCATCCCGCCGAGCCTCGTTCTCATCCTCTTGGCCGACATCATGGGCGAGTCGGTCGGCACGCTGTTCGCGGCCGCGCTGATCCCCGGACTGATCCTGGCGGGGCTCTTCGTCGTCTATGTGATCGGGCTGGGCATCGTCCTGCCGCACAAGGTGCCGGCGCTGCCGCTAGCTGAGCGGCAGGCCGTGTCGGGCAAGCAACTGGCGGGCAAGCTTCTCAAGGTCGTCGTGCCGCCGCTGGTCTTGATCTTCCTCGTTCTCGGCTCGATCATCGGCGGCGTCGCCGCCCCAACGGAGGCCGCTGCGATGGGTGCCGTCGGCAGCATCCTTCTGGCCCTGTTCTCCGGCCGGCTCAGCCTCTCCGTGATGACCGAGGTCGTGCGTGGCGCCTTCAAGACCAGCGCGATGGTGTTCTTCATCCTGATCTTCGCGCAGGTGTTCTCGCTCGCCTTCAGGGGGCTCGGCGGCGAGCGGCTGGTGCAGGACGCCTTCGCCTTCGTTCCCGGTGGGCTCAACGGCCAGATCCTGTTCCTGATGCTGCTCCTGTTCATCCTCGGATTCTTCCTGGAATGGATCGAGATCTCCTACATCGCGCTGCCGCTGTTCCTGCCGGTCCTCAAGGCTTCGGGCGTTGATCTGGCCTGGATTGCGATCCTCGTCGCGGTCAATCTCCAGACATCGTTCTTGACGCCGCCCTTT
The DNA here is from genome assembly GCF_036016755.1 of Aurantimonas sp. A3-2-R12. Taxonomy (NCBI): domain Bacteria; kingdom Pseudomonadati; phylum Pseudomonadota; class Alphaproteobacteria; order Hyphomicrobiales; family Aurantimonadaceae; genus Aurantimonas; species Aurantimonas sp. A3-2-R12. The sequence continues at coordinate 69,475 of NZ_JAYXIH010000008.1, forward strand.
GGCTGGGCCCTGTTCTTCCTGAAGGGAGTCGCGCCGCCGGACCTAACGTCCGGCGAGATCTATCGCGGCGTGGTGCCGTTCATCGCGATCCAGCTGTTCGGGCTGTTTCTGGTGTTTCTGTTTCCCGCGACGGCGCTCTGGCTGCCGGCCGCGATCGGTTGGTGAGACGACATGCTCCACAGCGCCAAAGGCCTCAATGGCTGCGTCACAGCGCCCCACGCGGCGGCCGCCCTCGCCGGCCGCGACATCCTCGCCAGGGGCGGCACCGCGATCGAGGCGATGGTGGCCGCCGCCGCAACCATCGCGGTCGTCTATCCGCACATGAACTCGATCGGCGGCGACGGCTTCTGGATCATCCAGAAGCCCGGCAAGCCGCCCGTTGGCATCTCGGCCTGCGGCCGCGCGGCGGAACTGGCCACGCCGGACTGGTACGCGGATCACGGCCACAGCGAGATGCCGACGCGCGGCGCCCACGCCGCGCTGACCGTACCGGGGACGATATCGGGCTGGGCCAAGGCGCTGGAGTTGGTGGACGGCGGCAGCCGGCTTAGCCTTGGCGACCTTTTCGCGAGCGCCATCGCCCACGCCCGCGACGGCATGGTCGTGACCGGCAGTCAGGCCGCCTATACCGAAGCCAAGATGGACGGGCTGAAGGACGTGCCCGGTTTCGCCGGCGTCTTCATGCCGCACGGGGCGCCGCCGCGCGAAAACGATGTCCTGAAACAGCCGGCGCTGGCGAACACCTTCGAGACCCTCGCCCGGGAAGGCCTCGATGCCTATTATCGCGGCAGCATCGCCAAGACGCACGGGGCATTCCTGGAAGCGTCCGGATCGCCGTTGCGGCTGTCGGATTTGGAGCGTTTCCACGCCGAGATCGTCGCGCCCCTGTCGGTCGAATTGTCGGTCGGCACCGTCTTCAACATGCCGCCGCCGACGCAAGGCGTGTCATCGCTGATGATCCTCGCCCTGTTCGACCGGCTGAAAGTGACGCAGGCCGAAGGCTTCGACCATCTGCACGGGCTGATCGAGGCGACAAAGCAGGCATTCATTATGCGCAATGCGGGGCTCGGCGACCCGGATTTCATGGACCCGCCGGCCGCCGACTGGCTCTCCGACGCCACGATCGATGAGATTCATGCCAAGATCGACCGGCAGAGGGCGCTGGCTTGGCCGCACGAGCCCAAACCCGGCGATACAATCTGGATGGGCGCCGCCGACTGCGACGGCACCGTCGTCAGCTTCATCCAGAGCGTCTACTGGGAATTCGGCTCGGGCCTGACCTGCCCCGACACCGGCGTCTTCTTCCAGAACCGCGGTGCGGGCTTTTCCCTGACCCCCGGCCCCAATCAGCTCGGGTCGTTCCGGCGACCGTTCCACACGCTCAACCCGGCGCTCGCCCAGCTCAAGGACGGCCGTGTCATGGCCTACGGCACGATGGGCGGCGAAGGTCAGCCGCAGACCCAGGCGGCGATCTTCACCCGCTACGCGATGTTCGGCCAGGGTCTGCAGGCGGCTATAACCGCGCCGCGCTGGCTGCTCGGCCGCACCTGGGGCGACGCCACGACATCGCTCAAGCTGGAGGACCGTTTCGCGCCCGACCTCGTCGCGAAGCTGACCGCAAGCGGCCATGTCGTCGAAATGATCGAGCCGTTCTGCGATGCGGCCGGCCATGCCGGGGCGCTGGTCCGGCATCCCTCCGGCGTCATGGAAGGGGCAAGCGATCCGCGGGCCGACGGCGCGGCGGTGACGCTCTGATAACCGCTCGTCGGTGAAGTCGCCGCCGACTGGGGCATTAGACCGCCCAATCCGCGTGAATTTACGACGTCGTTCGTGAACGTAATTGACCTACGCTTGATCAGGTGTATGACCGTTCATCCGAGCACTCGCCCCCCCGATCGAGCTTTCCAGACGGTCGCCACGTAAATCCGAAGCGACCGCTCAAATTGTCTTCTTCGAAAAGAGTTCGCCGCGCGGCGGTTAGGTCACCGTCCTTTCGGCAAGGGTCAGGGCGTCCTCGACGCCGACGCCGAGGTAGCGCACCGTGCTCTCGATCTTGGTGTGGCCGAGCAGGATCTCCACCGCCCGCAGGTTGCCGGTCGCCTTATAGATGATGGACGCTTTGGTCCGCCGAAGCGAATGCGTGCCGTAATCTTCCCGCCGTAGATCGATGGCCGTCACCCATTCATCGACGAGGCGAGCGTACTGGCGCGTGCTGATATGGGTGTCGTGATCTACGCGGCTGGGGAAGGCATAATCATCGATCGTAATGATGGTCCGCTGCGGTGGTGCAGCCCGACATGAGAAGTTCGGTCAGCGCCAGCCGCGCCGACAGGCGGAAACTGTCCGGATCGAGCCGCGCCCAGATCGGATAAAGGCTGGTCAGCCAGGGAAACAGCGCCTTGTCGGTCGCCGCCGGATGCGCCCGCGTCAGCGTCTGGTAGAAATGGTGGTGGGTGTTGATCAGCCCCGGCAGAACCACGTGCCGTGAGTCGAAGACCGCGTCGACCGGCCCGGACGGCGCGCCGCCCGAGGGCACCAGTTCGACGATCCGCCCATCCTCGATCACCATGCCGCCAGCCGCGCCGAAGGCAAGAATGGCGAGCGGCTGCTTCAGCCAGAGCCGTGTCACGCCGCGGACTCGACCATCGGCAGGCCGCCCTCAGCGGCGAGAAAGGCGAGAATGTCGCCGACGCCCTTGGCGCGCGACAGGTCGGCGAACAGCGTCGGGCGCGCGCTGCGCGCGCTGGCCGCGTCGGTCCGCATCCGTTCAAGATCGGCGCCGACATAGGGCGCCAGATCGGTCTTGTTGATGACGAGCAGGTCCGAGCGGCTGATCGCCGGCCCGCCCTTCCGCGGAATATCGTCGCCCTGACAGACCGAGATGACGTAGATCGACAGATCGACGAGGTCCGGCGAGAAGGTCGCGGCGAGATTGTCGCCGCCCGATTCCACCAGCACCAGATCGAGGTCCGGATGCCGCGCCCGCAAATCGCGGATCGCCGCGATGTTGATCGAGGCATCCTCACGGATCGCGGTGTGCGGGCAGCCGCCGGTCTCGACCCCGATAATGCGGTCGGAGGCGAGCGCCTGCAGCCGCACCAGCGCCTCGGCGTCCTCGCGCGTATAGATGTCGTTGGTGACGACCCCGATCGACCATGTCTCGCGCGCCGCCTTGCAGAGCTTTTCTACCAGCGTCGTCTTGCCGGAGCCGACCGGCCCGCCGATGCCGACCCTGAGCGGGCCGTTTGTGTGGATCATGACCGGAAGAGCCTCGTTCGGAGCGTCTCATGCCGCATTGCGGCGATGTCGGAACCTAGCGCCGCCGAACCCAGATCGTCCAGCGTCGATCGCGCGGCGCGTTCGGCCGTCGCCTGTATGACCGGCTCCAGCCACCGCATCACCCGAACCGCGTCGCTCTGCGCCAGCGGAACCAGCCGCACGGCGGCCGAAACCAACGATGCCGCGAAGCCGTGAGCATAGCCGAGCAGCGTATCGGCGAGCGGCAGTCCAGCGCTGGCTGCCAGGCGTCCCGCCGCGACGGGGTAAGACTCGGCCGCGCTGTTTTCCTCACGCCCCCCGACGTGTCCACCCAGCCCGGACGCACCGAGCCACGGCCGCGATGCCTCCGCGAAGGCCGTGCCCAACGCCAGCGTCTCGGCGCGCCGTTCGGCGCTTCCCGCCAGCGCCAGTGCCAATTCGGCCACGGCGGCAAGTCGGCCAGCGTCTCCGTCCTTGACGGCGTGCCACGCTTCGGCAAGTAACACACCATCGTTCCAGCCACTGCCACGGTCGAGCAGCACCGCGATCCAGTCGGTGACGCTGTCAGCGTCGGCGAGCAGCCCCTCGGCGACCACCGTCTCCAACCCGTGCGACCACGCGAAGGCCCCGATGGGAAAGGCCGGCGAAAACAGCGTCAGCAGTTGCGGCAGATGCGCGGTGGCGGCTTCGCCGTCCACGCCAAGCGCCTCTGGCGTCGTCGAGGGGGGGATACGATTCACCGGATTGGGGTCTCGGGCGAAGGCTCGTGGTCATGATCATGGCCGTGCGCCTCATAGGCGCCGCCTTCCGGATCGAACCCGGCCTCGATGTCGGTGATCGTCGCACCGAGGCCCGACAGCATCTCGCGAATGACCGGGTCGCGGCGGATCAGGATGCATTCGCCCAGAAGCTGCGCCGGCAGATGGCGATTGCCGATCTGCCAAGCCAGAATGAGCAGATGCCGGGCGTCCTTGCCGCGAACGTCGTAGAGGTCTTCGGGCTTGGCCCGCACCCCAATCGACCGGCCGTCGTCGAGACGGATCGCGTCGCCATCCCTGAGCAGGGTCGCCTCGGGCAGATCGAGCAGGAAAGCGATGCCGTCGTCCGACACCATCGCCATGCGCCGGCGATGCCGCGCCGTCTCGTCGAGCGTGATCGTATCGGCGGCGTCCGTCCATTCGCCCGCGCGCTTGACCGAAGTGCCAAGGATCATTCAATCTTCCTACTTCCGCATGCTAGCGCGCCCTGTCGCCTTTGCAGCGACGATACGGCGGCGACAAGCAAGCCGCCACCCCCAAGCCGCGCACCAGGCATGAGGAGCCGCCATGCCGCTGCAAAACCGGGTGACCCCGCTGGGAGAGATCATCGCCGATCCGGCTCGGGGCACGCTGATGGGCAATCGCGGCATTCTGCACGATCACGATCGAAAACTCGGCCAGAGCCGCTGGAAGCACAAGGCTTGGATTGCCTGCGCCCTCGCCTTTCGCGGCAGGCGGCGCACGCCGATGACGCAGGGCCGCTACACCGAACTGTTCTTTCTCGACGAAGCGACGGCGCTGGCCGCCGGCCACCGCCCTTGCGCCGAATGCCGGCGCGCCAGCTTCGATGTCTACCGCGCCGCCTGGGCGACGGCCCATCATCTCGACGCACCGCCCTCGGCCAAAGCCATGGACGACGCGCTCCATGCCCATCGGGTCAAACCGAGGTTGCGCGAGCAAGTGCATCATACGAGGGCGGCCGCAGATGTCCCGGACGGCGCCTTCGTGCTGGTCGACCGCGCGCCATGGCTGGTCTGGAAGCGCCGCCTGCTGCGCTGGAGCCCCAGCGGCTATGACCGCGTCGGCAGCCTTCCCGGCGGCCGGCTGGCCGTGGTCACGCCGCAACCCGGTGTCGAGGCCCTTGCCGCCGGCTATCGCGTCACTGTCCATGACAGCGCCAGCGATCTTGTCGGGGACTGAACCAGTTGGCCCCGACGCATGTGTCAGTCGGTCTCGGGGTAGAAAGTCTCATCGAGAATCTGATCGATCGTGAACGGGCAATCCTGCGGGAAGATTTCCTCGGGCAGACCGGTCTCGCCAGCAGCCTTCAAGCAGGCGTCAGGATATTCCTCGTGGACGATCTGGCTCGGATAGCTTGCGAGACTGGGACTAGCGATGATGTCACGGCCTATCCGTCGGGGAAGGTTCGGCCGTGGACCCAATTCTAAAACAGAAAATACCGCTGCGCCATTGGCAGGACCGTGGCGGGCTCGCAGGTCAAAAGCACGCCGTCGGCCCGCACCTCGTAGGTCTCCGGGTCGACCTCCATCTCAGGCGTCGCATCATTGAGGATCATCGAAGCCTTGGATATGCCGCCACGGGTGTTCTCGACCGCTACAAACGCCTTGTCGCAGCCGAGCTGCTCGCCCAGCCCCTCGCCCATCGCGGCCTTGGAGACGAAGGAGACCGCGGAATTGCTGACCGCCTTGCCGAAGGCGCCGAACATCGGCCGGTAGTGGACCGGCTGTGGCGTCGGGATCGAGGCGTTGGGGTCGCCCATCGGCGCCGCGACGATCGTCCCGCCGAGCAGCACCATCATCGGTTTGACGCCGAAGAAGGCCGGGTCCCACAGCACCAGATCGGCGCGTTTGCCCACTTCGACCGAGCCGATCTCGCGGCTCATCCCCTGCGCGATCGCCGGGTTGATGGTGTATTTCGCGACGTAGCGGCGGGCGCGGTAATTATCGTTGTCGCCGGTCTCCTCCGGCAGCCGCCCGCGCTGGCGCTTCATCTTGTCGGCGGTCTGCCAGGTGCGGATGATCACCTCGCCGACGCGCCCCATCGCCTGTGAATCGGATGCGATGATCGAAAAGGCGCCCAGATCGTGTAGGATGTCCTCGGCCGCGATCGTCTCCTTGCGGATGCGGCTTTCGGCAAAGGCGATATCCTCGGGGATCGACGCATCGAGATGGTGGCAGACCATCAGCATGTCGAGATGCTCTTCCAGCGTGTTGATCGTGTAGGGCCGGGTCGGGTTGGTCGAGGACGGCAGCACGTTGGGCAGGCCGCAGATCTTGATGATATCCGGCGCGTGGCCGCCGCCGGCGCCCTCGGTGTGGAAGGCGTGGATCGTGCGGCCCTTGAAGGCGTCAACGGTGTTCTCGACGAAGCCCGATTCGTTCAGCGTGTCGGTGTGGATCATCACCTGGACGTCGTAAGCGTCGGCGACCGAGAGACAGCAGTCGATGGCGGCCGGCGTCGTGCCCCAGTCCTCGTGCAGCTTCAGCGCACAGGCCCCGCCCTTGACCATCTCCTCCAGCGCCGCCGGCAGCGAGGCGTTGCCCTTGCCGGAAAAGCCGAGATTCATCGGAAAGGCGTCCGCCGCCTGCAGCATCCGCGCCATGTGCCAAGGTCCGGGCGTGCAGGTCGTGGCGAGCGTGCCGTGCGCCGGGCCGGTGCCGCCGCCGAGCATCGTGGTGACGCCGGAAAACAGCGCCTCCTCGATCTGCTGCGGGCAGATGAAGTGGATGTGGCTGTCGAAACCGCCGGCGGTGACGATCTTGCCCTCGGCGGCAATCGCCTCGGTGCCGGGTCCGACGACGATGGTAACGTTCGGCTGGGTATCGGGATTGCCGGCCTTGCCGATGGCGGCGATCCGCCCGTCCCTCAGGCCGATATCGGCCTTGTAGACGCCGGTGTGGTCGAGGATCAGCGCGTTGGTGATCACCGTGTCGACCGCCCCTTCGGCGCGTGAATGCTGGCTTTGCCCCATGCCGTCGCGGATCACCTTGCCGCCGCCGAACTTCACCTCCTCGCCATAGGTGGTCAGGTCCTTCTCGACCTCGATAAAGAGCTCGGTATCGGCCAGTCGCACCTTGTCGCCAGTGGTCGGGCCGAACATCGCGGCATAGGAGGAGCGGGGGATAGTGGCGGGCATGGGCGATCTCGCGTCGAGGGCCGGAGAGGATCGGCGCTCCGCGCCGTCCGTCGCTGCGTCGCACCATTCAAGACCATAAGTCGGTCGCGAAAGCTTGTCTTCCCCGATTTGTCGGGATCGCGCAGACTGCCGGCGCGTTCCTGGATGGACCGACCGCCATCAGCGATCGCGCGCGGCTGTCGCCGATCACGATCGACCATTTGCCGGAAAGGAGTGTCCCGTGTTTCGTTTCGCGCTGCTCGCGGCACTCTTTCTGCCGACGCCGGCCGTCGCCCAGCCGTTCGATCCCGGCCTGATGGGAGACGTGCCGGGAATGTCGATGGCCGGCTTGCCGATCGTTGGCGCGCCGCACCCGCCAGCCGGTCCGCGTATTCCTGGCGCCAAAGTCTTCGGCGACAGCTATCTGTGGCCGGTCGTTCCCGCTTCGGGCGCGGCGCCAACGTGCCGAACGAGCTCAGGGCGATGGAGGGCCGCTCCGATCTCAACAGCGTCAATGCCGGCGCTTTCGCTCGCGGCGGGCCAGGCGCCATCGGCCGCAGCGCGGTGACGCGCGGGCGCTCGCCCGGCTCGCACCGGGCGATCATTCGGCGATCGCCAAAGCAGTCGACGCCGAAATAGCGAGTCTTCACGCGCGCCTCGATCAGGCCAGAAACTCGGGATCGACCGGCACTTGCAGGGCGTCGGACAGTTGGTTGGTCTTGCCGGCGAGGCCAACAATTGCCAGAAGCTCGCCGTATTGATCGGCCGTCATGCCCTTGGCCCGCGCCGCTGCGGTGTGCGAATGCGCGCAGTAGCCGCAGCCATTGGTCACCGAGACCGCGATGTAGAGCATCTCCCGCGTCAGCGGATCGAGCGCGCCGGGCGCGATCATCACCGCCTTCACCTCCTCCCAGGTCCGCTTGAGCGTCCGGGGATCCGCCGCCAGCACCCGCCAGAAATTGTTGACGAAGTCAGTGCCCCGCGTCGCGCGGATATCGTCGAACACCGCGCGAACTTCGGCACAGGCTTGCTCGTCGGAAACAATCGGCGCGGTCGCCACGGCGTCCCCCCTCAGCTCAGCGCCAGCACCCGCGACGGCCCGCCCGAGCCGCCCCGGTGCTTCGGCGCGCCAAGGATGAGAGTGGCGCCGACAGCCGGCATCGCGTCGAGATTGGCGATGCATTCGAGGCCCCAGCGCCCTTCCGGCAGCCATGCATAATGCACGGCGAAGTCCGGCGACTGGCCGAAATCGAGCGACAGCGTATCCACGGCGATGCCGACGGCGGAGCCTCCGAGCAGCATTTGCGCCGCCTCGACATGAAACCCGGGAAAATGCATCACGCCCTTGTCGTCGGCGTTGCGGAATTTTTCGCTATCGAGATGTTGCTGCCATCCCGAGTTCATCGCCACGCAGCAGTTTTCGGGCAGTTCGCCATTGGCGTCGGTCCAGGCCTTGATGTCGTCGGGCGTCACCTGCGCGTCCGCATCGTCCGCCGCCTTCGCCTTGATGTCGATGACGACCAGGGGCGCCATCAGCTTCTCGACCGGAATTTCGGCGACCGACTGGCCGTCGGCAGAAAAATGCAGTGGCGCGTCGACATGCGTGCCGGTGTGCTCGTTCACCCTGAGCTCGAACAGGTTGAACTTGTCCTTTTCGTAGGAGAACTTCTGCTCCATGAAGAATTGCTGCTCGCCGAAAAAGGTCGGGAAGTCCGGATGGAGCTCATGGGTCAGATCGCTGATCGCCATGTCCGCGAGAGACTTGCCGGCATCGACAGCGGGCTTCGCGGCATCCTGAGCCAGGGCCGACCCTGCCAGGCCGAGCGTCGCCGCCGCGGCCGCGCCGCCCCCGAGCAGCCGCCGCCGGCTCAGCATCGTCAGCTTCACACCCTCGATCACGCATTGGTTGCACATTGGTTTCCTCCTCCTTGCAGAACACACTGGCCTGATCGGATCAGGCACAGGCTGAACAATTGCATCGCGAGGCTGGCGCGACCGACTTCGGCGCGCGGCCGCCTCAGAGCGCGCCCATCACCCTGCCATTGAAGCCATAGACCTTGCGGGCGCCGCCGAGCGGCACCAGCGTCACCTCGCGGGTCTGCCCCGGCTCGAAGCGCACGGCCGTGCCGGCGGCGATGTCGAGGCGCATGCCGCGCGCCGCCACCCGGTCGAAGGCGAGCGCCGGGTTGGTCTCGGCGAAGTGGTAGTGGCTGCCGATCTGGATCGGCCGGTCGCCCGTGTTGGCGACCTCGATCGTAACCGGAACCGCCCCCTCGTTGAGGACGATGTCGCCCGCCGCCGTGATGATTTCGCCAGGGATCATGACCAATGACTCCAGAGCTTGCGGATACCGAGAATGACGAGCACGGCCAGGAGAACCGGGCCGATCGCCATCAGATCATACTCCCCGACCGGCTGAGGTGCCCGCATGAATTCCGGCATGACATCTCCCCGCCGCCCGACGCGGCTCGACGGTCGCGGACGATCAGCCGGCCATCAGATAGAGGCCGGCGCCGGCGGACAGCGCACCAATCGCCCGCAGGAGGATAGGGTTCGCCGTCCGGACCAGAGCGTTGCCGAGCAACAATCCGCCGCCATGCAGCAGTGCCGTCGCCATCGCGAAGCCAAGGCCAAAGACTGCGGCCCCCGATGCGCCGAGTTCAGCACCATGCGCGGCCCCGTGAAACAGCGCGAAAGCGCCGACGATGGTCGCGGCGAGCGAAACCGGCAGCTTCACCGCCATCGCGATCAGCAGGCCGAGCGCGACGACCGAGGCAAGCACCACCGGTTCGACGAAGGGCAGCGCAATTCCGGCCACCGCCAGGGCGAAGCCGGCACTCATCACCGTGACGAAGGCGAGTGGCACCGCCCACAACGCACGGCCACCGATCATCGCCGCCCAGATTCCGACGGCGACCATGACCAGCACATGGTCCCAGCCCATCAGCGGATGGACGAAGCCGGTGAGCAGCGAGCCGTGCTCGGCCGGATTGATGTGGGCAAAGGCGGGGGCCGTCGCGGCGAAAAGCGTTGCGGCGGTGAGCGAAAGGCGCTTGAGCATGATTGTCCCTCGTTTGGTCGACGGTCGCCCCGAATTGGGTCGCGTCCCGCCCGGCATTCGGCCGGGTTGCTGTGCGGAGCATGGAAGGCCGGAAAGCAGGTGTCAAAGGGTTTCTCGCCGCCTTTCCCGCCGCGCTTCAAGGGACCACCGATCGCCGGTCGTTGGAAGGGTTTTGGAAACGATAAACCAAAGCCGGCGCGACAAGCGAGAAACTCTGGCAACCACCTTTCGTTATTGTCTCGGCAAGCCCGATTTTCGACGCCGCACATTGGCTCTGGAGGATCGAGGCCAGGCCGCTCCGGAGTTTCGACGCGCAACGATCGAAGCCAGACGGCCGGCAACAGAAGGGAGTCGACTTCATGCTGAGATCATTCGTGATCGCGGCGGTACTTCTTGCATGGACCGGATCGGCGGGGTCCGGCGACCCGGTCATGATTCGCACCGTGACCATGAATGGAATCGTCGGGACCGCGTACTATTCAACGGTCGAGCAGGGCTATCGCTTCATCGGCGGACCGCCGCGGAACGGCCTCGTTACCGCTGATGCGCCGATCGCGGTCTCCTCGCTGGATGAAGCCGAGAATGCGGCCGCGAGCGAGGCTTCGAGCATGACGCTGCCGAAGAAAAGCGCCTCGGACCAAGGTCAGGCCGGCGGAAACGACGAGGACGTCCAGCAGGGCAGTTGATCGATCGCCTCTATGGGCTGGGCGTTCGGCCGCCCTCCGCGCCGATCCTCAGCGGATCGGCTCGTGAACCGTCACCAGCTTGGTGCCGTCCGGGAACGTCGCCTCGACCTGCACGTCATGGATCATCTCGGCAATGCCCTCCATCACCTGATCGCGGGTGATCACATGCGCCCCCGCCTCCATCAGATCCGCCACCGAGCGACCGTCGCGCGCGCCCTCGACGACGAAGTCGCTGATCAGCGCGATCGCCTCCGGATGGTTCAGCTTGACGCCCCGCTCCAGCCGCTTCCGCGCCACGATGGCGGCCATGGAGATGAGCAGCTTGTCCTTTTCGCGCGGGGTCAGTTGCATCCGTCCATCCTTCGCCGGTCCGTCAGAGCGACCATACAAGCGGCAGCCGCCCGTTCGCCAGAGCCGACAGCAGCGGAACCAACCGCTTGCGCAACAGAAAGCCCGAAGGCGCCATGATGCGGGCGACGAGCACGCCGCCGACAAGGCTCGCGCCCCCGGCCTCCCCGATAATCGCACGAATGTCGTTAAGACCGCGTTCGACGCCGGCCCCCTGCGCGACGAAGGTTGCGAAGGCCCGGTTGCCGGCAAGGCTGGCGGCCCGCGCCGTCGCCTCGGCGATCGCACCGTCGAGCCGCAGATCGTCGGCGAACACCAGCCGGCCGCCGACGCGCACGCGCCAGCGGTCGCGGAACAGACCGGCCTCGATAGTCTCGCCCATGCGCTCGCGTCCGAGGATCACGCTTTCACATAACAGGAAGCGGGAGGATTCGGCCGCCTCAAGATCCAACGAGCGCTGGACCGCGCCGCCGTCATAGAGGATCGTTTCCTGCGGCAGCCAGTGAAAACCCGCCTCGGGCCCGAGGGCGATGCGCGTCGCGACGGCGGCATGGCCTTCTGCCGCCCGGTAAACGCGTTCACAGGCCTGGGTCGTCACCGTCAGGCTGGCGCCTTCCGAAACGGCAAAGGTCTGGTCGATGCGATCACCGCCGGTCAGCCCGCCGGACGTGTTGATCAGGATCGCCTCGGCCTCTGGCCGCGGCAGGCGGGGAAACCGCAGTTTCAGGCATCCGGACTGGTGCAAGCGCTTCAGACGCGTGCGGCCCGTGACGAGCTGGAATTCCGCTGTCGCCGAACCGGCCGCGCGCTGCATCGGAACGACACGCCCGGCTTCGGCCGGAAGTGACGGCGAGTCGGACGGCCGATTCACGGGCATTTGAGGAAGGTGAACCTGCATAGGCCGTGCTTGCCGCATCCTTGCGACTTCCGCCAGTTCAAACCGTCAGGTGCTTGCGGACCTCGGGATCGTCGAGACCTTCGGCTGAGCCGTCGAAGACGATCTCGCCGCGATCCATGATGTAGACTTGGTCGGCGAGCTCGCGGCAGAAATCGAGATACTGCTCGACAAGCAGGATCGCGAGGCCCGACTGGTCCCGCAGATAGCGGATCGCCCGACCGATATCCTTGATGATCGACGGCTGGATGCCCTCGGTCGGCTCGTCGAGCACAAGCACCCGGGGCCGGGTCACCAGCGCCCGGCCGATCGCGAGTTGCTGCTGCTGGCCACCGGACAGATCGCCGCCGCGCCGGCCGAGCATGTCGGCGAGCACCGGGAACAGCTCGAACACATGCTCGGGGATCGACCGGTCGGCGGATGCCAGCGGCGCGAAGCCGGTTTGGAGATTTTCCCGCACCGTCAGCAGCGGGAAGATCTCGCGACCCTGCGGCACGAAGCCGATTCCCTTTCGTGCCCGGGCGTAGGGAGCGAACCGGCCGAGATCCTCACCATCGAGGGTAATCGCCCCGGCGCGGATCGGTTGCTGGCCGACGATGGCGCGCAACAGGCTGGTCTTGCCGACGCCGTTGCGACCGAGCACGCAAGTGATCTCGCCGGGCTTGGCCGCGAGCGAGACACCGCGCAGGGTCTGGGCGGCACCGTAATACAAATCGACATTCGAAACGGTCAGCATGGCGCGCACCATGAAGAAACACTGCCCAAGCGTAGGGCAATCGACCGGCGTGTTCGTGGTCGCGAAAGCCCCTCCCCCGGCTGCTCGCTCCCGCTCGCATCCACCCTCTCCCCAGCAGGGCGAGGAATGGCGCCCTTTTCGTCGCCGCTTGTGGAGAAGGCGCCAGTCGGCGCAGACCTGTTCTTCTCCCCGACGGGCGTCCGGAGGACGGGCGAGACGCGTGGCTTCCCCTGCTGCCCCGGAGGGGCGGATGAGGGGCCACCCAAACCCGCGAATGCGATCATTTCCGTCATCCTCATCGCCCCAGATACACCTCGACCACGCGCGGGTCGGCGGAGACATGATCGAGCGAGCCCTCCGACAGCACAGAGCCCTCGTGCAGGCAGGTGACCTTGACCCCGAGCGCCCGGACGAAATGCATGTCGTGCTCGACGACGACGACCGAGCGCGTCCGGGCGATCTCCTTGAGCAGCCGGGCGGTCTCCTCGGTCTCGGCATCGGTCATGCCCGCCACCGGCTCGTCGACCAAAAGAAGCTCCGGGTCCTGGGCAAGCAGCATGCCGATCTCCAGCCATTGCTTCTGGCCGTGGCTGAGGTCAGCGGCCGGCGTTAGCCGTTTCTCGCCGAGGCGTGTGGTTTCCAGAATCGCATCGATCTTCGCCTGCTCGGCTTCGTCCTTGCGGTGGAGCAGCGCCGCGAAAATCGAGCGCGAGCCGGCGAGCGACAGGCGGATGTTGTCCTCGACCGAATGCCCCTCGAAGACCGTCGGCTTCTGGAACTTGCGGCCGATCCCCCTGTTGGCGATCGCCGCCTCGTCCTCCTTTGTCAGATCGACATCGCCGTCGAAATAGACCTCACCCTCGTCCGGCCGGGTCTTGCCGGTGACGATATCCATCATCGTGGTCTTGCCGGCGCCGTTTGGCCCGATGATCGCCCGCATCTCGCCCTTCGCCACGACCAGCGAGAGGTTGTTGATCGCCTTGAAGCCGTCGAAGCTCTTGGCGACGCCGTTGAGGTAGAGCAGCGTGTCCTTGCGTTTGCTTCCCGCCGCCTGCTCGGCGAGCAGAGCCGCGCGCTGCGTCGCGTAAGGGTGCGGCGAAACTGCCGGCTGAGAGGGAAGGGTCGGTTCGCTAGCGGGGTTCATGTCGCTCATCGCCCTACTCCGCCGGGTTCGGGACGGCGTGCGCGTCGTCCGTCGTCGCCGCCTCCCCCTTCTCGGCCTCGGCCGAGGCGCGGCGATCGCGCCACGACCGCCAGCCATGATCGAACGTGCCGACGATGCCCTTCGGCAGGAACAGCGTCACGAAGACGAACAGGCCGCCGAGCACGAACAGCCAGGATTCCGGAGCGATCGCCGTAAACGTGCTCTTGCCGAAATTGACCAGCAGCGCCCCGACGACCGGGCCGAGCAGCATGCCGCGCCCGCCGACCGCCGCCCAGACGACGATCTCGATGGAATTGACCGGGGCGAACTCGCCCGGATTGATGATACCGACCTGCGGCACGTAGAGCGCTCCGGCAATGCCGGCCATCACCGCCGAGACGGTAAAGGCGAACAACTTCACATGCTCCGGCCGCCAGCCGATGAAGCGGGTGCGGCTTTCCGCATCGCGCACCGCGACCATCAGCTTGCCGAGCTGCGAGCGGGTGATCCAGCCGACGAGGAGAACGCCGAGCGCAAGCGCGACGCAGCTCGCCGCGAACAGTCCGGCCCGGGTAGACGCCGCCTGCAGCGGAAAGCCGAGCAGTTCCTTGAAGTCGGTCAGACCGTTATTTCCGCCGAACCCCATGTCGTTGCGGAAAAAAGCCAGCAGCAGCGCGTAGGTCATCGCCTGGGTGATGATCGAGAGATACACTCCGGTCACGCGGCTGCGGAAGGCGAAATAGCCGAACACAAAGGCGAGCAGGCCGGGCGCGACGACGATCATGATCGCCGCGAACCAGAACTGGTCGAAGCCGGTCCAGTACCAGGGCAGTTCCTGCCAATTGAGGAACACCATGAAGTCGGGCAGCACCGGATCGCCATAGACGCCGCGCGGGCCGATCTGGCGCATCAGATACATGCCCATGGCGTAGCCGCCGAGGGCGAAGAACGCCCCGTGGCCCAGCGACAGGATGCCGACATAGCCCCAGACCAGATCGAGGGCGAGCGCCAAAAGCGCGTAGCAGACATATTTGCCGAACAGCGGCACCAGATAGGGCGGCACATGCAGCGGGTGGCTCGCCGGCAGCCACAGGCTCGCCATCGGCACGAGCACGGCGGCGGCCAGAAGCGCTGCAACGAGAATGAAGACCCTTGGGCCGAGAAAGCGCGCGAGGATCATGCGTCGACGAACCTTCCCTTTTGGGCGAACAGGCCGCGCGGCCGTTTCTGGATGAACAGGATGACGAGCACCAAGACGACGATCTTGCCGAGCACCGCGCCGGCATAGGGCTCAAGGAACTTGTTGAGGATGCCAAGGCTCATCGCGCCGACCAGCGTGCCCCACAGACTGCCAACCCCGCCGAAGACGACGACCATGAAACTGTCGATGATGTAGCCTTGGCCGAGACTGGGCGAGACGTTGTCGATCTGGCTGAGCGCGACGCCGGCAATCCCGGCGACGCCTGAGCCGAGCGCGAAGGTCATCGCGTCGACCCAACGCGTGCGGATGCCCATGGCCGACGCCATCTTCCGGTTCTGCGTCACCGCCCGCATCTGCAGGCCGAGCGCCGTGCGGTTAAGCACCAGAAGCAGCCCGGCGAAAACGACCAGGGAGAAAACGATGATCCACAGCCGGTTCCACGTCACCGACATCAGGCCGATGTCGAAAGCGCCGGACATCCAGTCGGGATTGCCGACCTCGCGATTGCTCGGGCCGAAGATCGTACGGACCGCCTGTTGCAGCATCAGCGACACGCCGAAGGTTGCGAGCAGGGTCTCCAGCGGCCGGCCGTAGAGAAAGCGGATGATGCCGCGCTCCATGACGAGACCGACGAAACCCGAAACGAGGAAGGCGAGCGGCAGGGCGATCGCCAGCGACCAGGGGAACAGCCAGGGCGCGTCGACCCGGATGACCTCCTGCACGACGAAGGTCGTGTAGGCGCCGAGCATCACCATTTCGCCATGCGCCATGTTAATCACACCCATCACGCCGAAGGTGATGGCGAGGCCGATCGCGGCGAGCAACAGGACCGAGCCCAGCGACAATCCGTACCAGATGTTCTGCATCTGATTCCAGAAGGCGATGTTGCTCTCGATTCCCGCGACCGCCGCTTCGGCGGCTTGCCGCGCCGCCGGATCGGCGGTCGCGGCGGCGAAACGCATGAGCATCGTCAGGGATTCCCGGTCGCCGCGCGCTTCGAGGATTGCGGCGGCCTCCGCCTTGGCGGCGGCGGGCCGGTCGGAGGCAAGGATTGCCGAAGCACGGGCTTCTTCCATTCGTGCCTTGACCGCCGGGTCGGTTTCCTCAGCGAGGGCCGCCTCGATCGGCTCCACCATGTCGGGATCGGCATCCGAAAACAGCGTCGATGCGGCCCTCAGCCGCACGTTCGGGTCGGCGGCGCGAAGCGTCAAACTGCCGAGCGCGCCGGTGATGGCGTTGCGGATCGAATTCTTGATGCGGACCTTGGTCAGATCACCGGATGGAGCGGTTCCGGCCTCCTTGCCGGTCAGCGGATCGCGCAGCGTGACCGCGTCGCCCTTGCCGGTCACGATGAACACTGCTTCGTCGGATTCGCGCCAGTAGAGGTCGCCGGCCGACAGCGCGCGCAATGCCCGGGCAACTTCCGGTTCGCCGGTGGCGGCCAGTTCGGCGATCACCGCCTCGGTGTCGTCGAAGCTCTGCTTGCCGCCGAATTTCTGGATGATCGCCGCCGGATCGACGTCCTGGGCCATGGCGGCAACCGGGATGAGCGCGCCACCGAAGGCTAGGAAGCCGACGAGGTACCAGCGCAGAAGATCGTTCATGGAGCGTCCTGATCGGGATGGAAGGTCGCGGGACGGCCGGCATGGCCGCCCCCGCTCGGTCGCGCCTTGGGAGGAAGGCGGACGTCTAGGAGGCGCGGAACCTCATTTGGCCGCCGCCTCCTTGCTGCCGCAGCTCTCGGTCTCGGTGTTGTAGTTGCCGCAGTTGATCGGGTCGGTCCAATCGGCTTTCAGCATCTTGGAATCCGGCAGGAAGTCCGACCAGGCGTCGCCCTCGACGAGGTCGGTCTCCTCGACGATGTCGAACTGGCCCTCCGCGTTGATCTCGCCGATCAGCACCGGCTTGGTGATGTGGTGATTGGGCAGCATCCTGGCGGTGCCGCCGGTCAGGTTCGGCACCTCGACGCCGGGAAGCGCCGCGATGACGGCGTCGGCCTCGATGGTGCCGGCCTTTTCGACTGCCTTCACCCACATGTTGAAGCCGATATAGTGGGCTTCCATCGGGTCGTTGGTCACACGCTTGTCGTCACCGATATAGGCTTTCCACTTCTTGATGAATTCGGCGTTTTCCGGCGTGTCGACGGACTGGAAGTAGTTCCAGGCGGCGAGGTGGCCGACCAGCGGCCCGGTGTCGATGCCGGCGAGTTCTTCCTCACCGACGGAGAAGGCGACGACGGGGATGTCGGTCGCTTCGATACCCTGATTGGCGAGTTCCTTGTAGAATGGCACGTTGGCGTCGCCGTTCACCGTCGAGACCACCGCCGTCTTCTTGCCGGTCGCGCCGAACTCCTTGATCGACGACACCTCGGTCTGCCAGTCGGAGAAGCCGAACGGAGTGTAGTTGACCTTGATGTCCTCCGCCGCGACGCCCTTGTCCTTCAGATACTGCTCGAGGATCTTGTTGGTGGTGCGCGGATAGACGTAGTCGGTGCCTTCCAGCACCCAGCGCTCGACGCCTTCTTCCATCAGATAATCGACGGCCGGGATCGCCTGCTGGTTCGGCGCGGCACCGGTGTAGAAGATATTGCGCGAGGATTCCTCGCCCTCGTACTGCACCGGATAGAACACCACCGTGTTCAGTTCCTCGGCGACCGGCAGGATCGACTTCCGCGACACCGACGTCCAGCAGCAGAACACCGCCGCCACGTCCTGCGCCGAGACGAGGTCGCGCATCTTTTCGGCGAATAGCGGCCAGTCCGAGGTGGGGTCGACGACGACCGCCTCGAGCGGCCGTCCGAGCAGACCGCCCTTGGCGTTCTGTTCCTCGATCAGCATCTCCATGACGTCCTTGAGGGTCGTCTCGGAGATCGCCATCGTGCCCGACAGCGAATGCAGGACGCCAACCTTGATCGGATCGCCGGAAGGTTTCTCTTGGGCGGTTGCGCCGGTCAATGCCACGCTGGCCACGCTGGCCATGGTGGCCGCGGCCGCAGCGCCGCGAAGCCATGTGATAGGGGATGTCATACGCGCTCTCCAGTTGTTTCGCCTCCGTTGTCACCGGAGGTCACGACTGGATGGTGAGCAAAGCGCGTGCCAAATGCCGTCGCGGGCCATGGAAGGCGCGACCGCCCCGCTGGCGGCCCCTCCCCCAACGCATCGAGGCAACCGCATCAGAGAAGAATCGTCTATTTTTTAGGCTAATTCATCAGACACGATCAATTTCGCCATTAAATTAGGCAAATACGGTCGCCGCAGATCGCATCGACGTCGGGGTCGATCTGGGTGATGTAGGAGCCGTAATCCGCGGTGTTCAGCGGCGGCCACAGCTACTGGACGACGGTGCCACCATTCTCCTGGAACACCCGCTGGAAGCCCGAGGCAATCTCGTGGCCGAAGGCGAAGTCGTCGGGGATGATGGCGCGATCTTCTTGTAGCCGAGTTACTCGGCGGCATATTCGCCCAGCGGGTGATGCGCCTGGGCGGAGGTTCCGACGGCGTGCACCAAGGGTTCGGCTGGCGCTGCGTCAAGTCCTCGGCGGCGGCCGACGGCGAGATGATCCGCACTTCCGCGGTGCGGATGCCCGAACCTCCAGGAGGAGCAATACGCCTATGTCGACCGATACCACTATTTCTGCCTTTCGGCATCCCGAGGCAATCGACGACCCGCTGACGTCGGTGTTGCGTGACGGTGCGCGCCGGCTGCTTGCCGAGGCGATCGAGTCGGACTGGAGGTGGAGGACGGGGCTATCCTCTCCGTGGACTCGACCCTCGAAGGCGCCTGCCGGGATGCCGAAACGCAGCTTGCTCAGGACAGTCCGATCTCAGAAGCCTATCTCTGCGCAAACGACATCGTTGCGTACGGCTTCATCAAGGCCTTGCGCGATCATGGCTACGAAATTCCGCGCGACGTCTCGATCGTAGGTTTCGACAACCTTCCCATGAGCGAGGTGATCGAGCCCGCGCTCACGTCGGTCAATGTCCCTAAACAGAAGATTGGCGCGATGGCGATAAGGCTCCTCGACGATCTCATCGTATCGAAAGAGAGCCAGCCTGCGGTGAAAGTGCTTGTAAGCGGGAATCTCGTCGTTAGGAAAAGCGTCGGCGGAGTACCGAACAAGACATGACATTCTTGCGTCGTATACTGCTTTGAATGGCAGAATCGGTTCTCCACAACCGATCGCTAACTTTTTGAACCGGACAGGTAGCCTCGGCCCGAACTCGGACGAGCAGACTGATTACCCCCCCATGTCGTCGACAGCGGCCGGGACCGGCCGCTTCGGATTGTCCGCGAGCGTGATCCGAGCGGCGCTTATGGGCCGGAAGAAGACTGTCCGGTATCGGAACCGGCGGGGCGTAAAGCTGCCATTCCTCTCTCGACCTTACTCGGACGCTGAAGCCCGGGAACCGCCGTTGATATTTGGCGATGAGTTGCGGATCGAAGCTTGCCTGCCGATCTCGCGGCACGGTCAGGTCGAACTTGCCGCTGTCCGTCGTTACAGTCTTGCGGCCATAGCCATTGCGGGCGTTTCCGGCGCCGTTCTCGCCAGCCAGATGATGATCCATCTCGGCGTTCAGCGCCCGCTCGGCGAGCGCCTTCTTCAGGCCGTCAAGCAGGCCGCCGGGGTCGAAGGCGGTCTTCGGATCGGCGCCCGACAGAAGCTGGTCGAGCAGCGCGTCAGGAATGCTGGGTTCTTTGCGGCGGGCCATGGGCGATCTCCTTCGATCCCATTATGCCCGCCCACACACGGAATTCCTGACAGTCCCGGACGGTTCTCCACCCGGTGTAGCTACAGAAACGGCCGCCGGGACGCACCTGAAGCAGCCGTTTCGGCATGAGGGTAGTGCAGGTCGAGGACTAGACCTCGGTGCTTTCGGCCAGCGTCAAGGCGTCCTCGACATCAACGCCGAGATAGCGAACCGTGCTCTCGATCTTCGTGTGACCTAGCAGAATCTGGACGGCTCGTAGGTTGCCGGTTGCCTTGTAGATGATCGACGCTTTTGTTCGCCGGAGCGAATGCGTGCCGTAGTCCTCCTTCCGAAGCCCGATCACCGTAACCCATTCATCGACGAGGCGAGCATACTGCCTCGTGCTGAGATGTGTCGTATGATCAACCCGACTGGGAAAGCAGTAGTCGCTGATCGTCCCGCCTCGCAACTCCAACCATACCAGCAAGCTTAATCTGGCGGGTTCGAGCAGCTCAAACTGGACGGGCCGCTTCGTTTTACGCTGGACGACGATTGCCCTCGTTCGGATCTGGCCACCCGAGGTCAAATCGCCGATCTTGACCTTCACGACGTCGCATCCGCGCAGCTTGCTGTCGATCGCGAGGTCGAACAGCGCCCGGTCGCGCACGCGTCCTTCGCGATCCAGCCAAAAGCGGATCGCCCAGACCTGTTGCGGTTTCAGGGCCCGTTTCGCGCCGACCGTTCGCCCCGCATTCCATGCTCGACGAGCCTTGCCCGCCGGATCATATTGGGAATGTCCCATTGTTCTTCTCCACTGGCCAGGATGGCCCCGAGAAGAACAGCACGGGAGCAGAAGGGCACGGATCGTAAGGGCCGGAGGCGGACCATCTGGTTGCGACTCTCAATCAGGAGAAGGCTGCCTTCCGACTTTCGCCCCTGCACCGCAGTCGAAATCACCGCTTACCGCCAAAGCAATGCAGATCCTTCAAAATATTGAGGAAAACCTTCGCTCGTTGACTGAGGGAGCGCGACGTCAAAAATACCGCACAACCCATATGTTGATATACCGGACCGCTCGCATCGACTTCCAGCTTGAACCTCTTCTTGATCAGGTCGCCGTAGTGCGTGGGGAGCAGACCTTGATAAAAGCCGGTTGCGACCATCGCAGCCACAGAGTCGAGCCCCGCGACATCGGGCCCTCTAAAATAGCGACCCGATTTAAGCGCCTTTTCCACATGAGGATGCGAACGGAAGATCAAAGGCAACTTGCACTTATCTGCATTAACAGCGCATTTTGCCAAGTATATCTTGTGAGTCTCATGATATAGAGGGATATGGAAGAAGTCTCGGTCTTCCCTGTATTTTCCCCTGATTACCAGGTCGACACGACCGTCGTTTAACGACTGCCCCAGTTCGGTGAAGTTCATTACGAGAACATGCGGCTCCACCCCGGGGGCCAGATTTCGCATATCGGTCAAGGCCTCCGGCAGCTTACAGTCTGGATGAGTCAGCGTGTGTTCGCCGATCCCAATCGCAAGCCTTCCAGACAAGACCCCGTGCACGGCGTCGATCTCGGGTCTAATCCGCCCCAACGCCTGAAATGCAGCAGAAGCCAGATCAAGGGCGACGATACCTTCCGGCGTCAGCCGAAATCCACCTGGCCCTCGGTCGCACAACCTAACTCCCAGCCTGTGCTCGACCTCGCGGACGTGGCGACTAATCGAAGGTTTTGACATCGCGAGCTTTTTTTCGGCCGCCGCCAGTCCGCCCGCCTCCGCGACGGCGCAGAAGACCCGGAGTGAGCGAAGATCGCGTTCGTCGAAATCAAGCTTCCGCATTATGGCAATGTATCAAAAAATAAAACCTGGGTACCAAAAAAATCGCTTTTCGAGATCATCCCCCGTTCGTAGGGTCCAAGGGAAGATCGGTAAAAATGCCCAGATCGATAATCAAATTCTGGGATGAGGCTGTAACGATTTCTCATCCCGAGATCCTTCGGAAATGTGTTGATGGCTCATACCAGAATTAGAAAATTCAATACAAAGACCACGTACCCCGAACAGAATATCGACAACGATCTCTGCCAAGCGGTGATCGCGCGTGGAACAACGGTCTACCTGCGCGGGCAGATCGGACAGGATCTCGATACATCGGAATGCGTATGCATCGGCGACGTAGCCGGGCAGACAGAGCAGGCGATGAAAAACATCGACATACTGCTGAAGGAATGCGGCAGTCAGCTCGATCACATCTGCAAGCTGACGATCTACATCTCGGATCCGCGCTATCGCGAAGACGTGTATCGGGTGGTTGGCCGCTGGCTGAATGGTGTCTTCCCGGTATCGACCGGCATTGTCGTCACCGCGTTCGCGCGGACGGAATATCTCGTCGAGGTCGACGCCACCGCGGTGATCCCGGACTGATCCGGGCGGACGTCCCGCCATCCGCCTCTGCCTCGGCGGTGCCACGAGATCAACTCGCTACGCATTGCATCAGTCACCTCAACCAAAGGAAGAAAACTATGACAGCACGATTTCTGATCACGGCCGCGCTTGGATTCATGGCCTCGTTCGCCGCCGTTCCGGCACTCGCGGACGCGTTGGACGAGATTGTCAGCCGCAACACGATCCGGGTCGCAGTGCCGACGGACTACCCGCCTTTCGGATCCGTCGGGCCAGACATGCAGCCGAGGGGGATGGACATCGATGTCGCCAGGTTGATTGCCGAAAAGCTCGGTGTCCAGGTCGAACTGGTGCCCGTGACCGCGCCCAACCGCGTTGCGTTCCTTCAGACGGGCAAGACAGACCTGACGATCTCCTCTCTGGGCAAAACCGAAGAACGAAGCAAGGCGATCGACTTCAGCATCGCCTACTCGCCGTTTTTTGATGCGGTGTTCGGCGCTAAGGAGCCGCCAGTCGAGGACTACTCGGATCTCGACGGCAAGGTCATCGCCGTCACCCGCGGTTCGATGCAGGACCAGGAACTGCAGGAACTTGCTCCGGGTGCGGTCGTGCAACGCTTTGAGGACAATGCCAGCACTATTGCCGCGTTCATGTCGGGACAGTCGGAGATGTTCGCGTCGGGCACGCCGGTCGCCGCGGCCATCAACGAGCAGAACCCCGATCTCGACATGGAACTCAAGATCATTCTGGCCAATGCGCCTTGCTATGTAGGCGTAGCCAAGGGCGAAACCCGGCTTCTGGAAAAGGTTAACGAGATCATCCGTGCGGCGAAGGCCAGCGGCGAGCTCGACCGCCTTTCGAACGAGTGGCTGGGTGCCCCGGCTGGCGACCTTCCGGAGTAACCATCCTTCTCTCCCGACGCACGACAGGTGATGCGCGATGAATGACGAATTTCGGGACGCATCCCTGTCCTTGTCGGAATGGGCGAGCGGCGTAACCAGTGCCGATATCCCCGATGACGTGCGCCATATCGTCAGGACGTGCGTGGTTGATACGATCGGCGTCGCCGTCGCTGGCTCCCGAACCGGCGTGGCGGCCACAGCGCGGCAGTTTGCGGAGGAGAATGCATGCCGAGGCTCGGCCGACGTGCTGGGATCTGCGACCGCTTCGTCGGCCGCCGCAGCCGCGTTCTGTAACGCTGCAGCCGCCCATGCCCTCGACTTCGACGATAATTGTTACGCGGGTTTCGTGCACGGCTCCGCCGTCATCGTACCAGCTGCGATCGCCCTGGCTCAGACGATCGACGCCAAGGGCGCGGATCTCATCACGGCGATCACGGTCGGGGCCGAGTGCGAATACGCGGTCGGTGCTGCCGCGGGGATGGCGCTTTATCAGAAGGGATGGTGGACGACCGGTCTTCTGGGACCGATCGGCGCCGGCGTCGCGGTCGGCCATCTTCTCAAGCTCGAAGCTGCCCAAATGCGCTCGTGCATCGGACTGGCCGTCGCGGGCGCAGGCGGCACGAAGATCTGCTTCGGCACGGATGGCAAGGCTCTCCTGGCCGCCCAGGCAAGCGAAGCGGGCTTGCGATGGGCATGTCTCGCGGCCGCGGGCGCCACCGGCCCGAGTGACCCGTTCTCCCATCCTGCCGGCTTCGCCGCCCTTCACAATGACGGTGCCTTCGATCATGCGGCATGCCAGGATCTTGGCCGAGTGTGGCGTCTGCAAACCCCCGGGGTCGACATAAAAAAATACCCGGTTTGCCTGTCCTCGCATGCGGCGGTCGACATCATTGCGGAATTGATCGCGCAGGAAGAGTTCTCGCACGATGATATCGACGAGGTTCTTTGTGACGTGCCGCCCGTCGTTGTGGCCAATCTCAAATATTCATCGCCAGGGAGCCATCGCGAGGCGCAATTCAGCATGGAATTCGCGGTCGCGGGAACCCTGTGCTTCGGCGCTCTCGGCCTCGATCAGCTGCACGAGGAGGTCATCGAGAGCGACACCGTGCAGGCGATTATGCAGCGCGTCCGGATGGTGAGCGGGACGATGTGGGATGCGGACCGCTGTGAGGCCGCACCGGAAGGCGCATCGGTTCTCATTTCGCTGAAGGATGGGCGCCGATACTCGGGCTACAGGACCCACGCTCGCGGAACCGCGGCCAATCCCATGCCCGCGGCTGACATCCAATCGAAATTCCTGAGTTGTTCAGAGCCGGCCCTCGGCCGCAAGGCAGCCCTGAGCCTTCTGCACTCTCTCGAGTGCCTGGATGCGGATGTCTCGGTTCGTAGCTTGTTGAACCCGGCCCACTGACACCTTCAATGACGCGGATCGCCAGCGAATGACCCTATTAGCGTTTCACGATGTCTTCCTGAGCTGGCCGAGCCTGCTCGACGGCTTTGCGATGACGATAATGCTGACGCTCGTCTCGTCGCTGCTGGGCGTCGGCCTCGGAACCCTATGCGCATGGGCGAGCCTGCAGGGCCCGAAATTCGCGCGATGGGCCATCCGCTGCTACGTCGAGTTCTTCCGGAACACACCGTTCCTCGGGCAGATATTCTTTATCTTCTTCGGATTGCCGGCGCTCGGCTTGAAGATGACCAGCGTGACGGCGGCCATCGTCGCCCTGACGATCAACCTGACGGCCTATGCCACCGAAATAATCCGCGCCGGCATAGAGGCTACACCCCGCGGTCAGTTCGAAGCGGCGCAGGCCTTGGGGCTGCGGCCCGTCCAGGCCTTCTTCCTCGTCGTCGTACCGCCGGCCTTCCAGCGCGTATGGCCGGCCATGACCAGCCAACTCGTCATCATCCTTCTGGCCTCGGCCCTTTGCAGCCAGATTTCCGTCGCCGAACTCTCCTATGCGGCGAACGTCATTGCGAGCCGGACTTTCCGGAATTTCGAAGCCTACATCGTCGTGACTGTACTCTACTTGATGCTGGCCATCCTATTCAGGGAACTGCTGGCCTGGATCGGCCACCGACTGATTTTCGGTAACTTCGCCATGGCAGGTCAGCGATGATTGAGTTTACCACCTGGGACGTATTCCGGAACCTGCTCGCCGCCGTACCATGGACGATCTACCTTTCGTTGATCGCGTTTGCCGGTGGCGCCAGCGTCAGCCTTGTTCTCCTGTTCCTGCGACTTGTCTCGCCGCGCGTCGCTGCGCCGTCGGTTCGCATGTACGTGCAGCTGTTTCAGGGAACACCGTTGCTCATGCAACTGTTCCTTGTTTACTTCGGCCTCGCCTTGATAGGTTTCCAGACCTCGCCGCTAATGGCTGCAAGCCTTTGCCTGTCCGTCTACGCCAGCGCGTATCTCACCGAGACCTGGTATGGCTGCGTGCTCGCTGTCCCGAAAGGCCAGTGGGAGGCTTCGTCGAGCCTCGGGCTCAGGAACTGGCATCAGATGCGGCTGATCATCCTGCCGCAGGCGCTTCGCCTTTCCGTTCCGCCGACGGTCGGGCTCATGGTGCAGATCGTCAAGAACACCTCTCTGGCGTCCATCGTCGGCTTCGTCGAACTGACCCGAGCCAGCCAGATGATCGCCAACGCCACTTTCGAGCCGTTCATCGCTTACGGCGCCGTGGCACTCATCTATTTCGTGATCTGCTTCTCGATCTCGCTCGGCGGCAGAAAGATCGAAAGCATGATCAGGATCTGACCGCCGCGACCCGTTCGCGCCATGCCCTGCCAGGGGTCCCATGGAGCACTTGGATCCCTGGTCAGCGGATCAGGCTCCCTTTCCCACTGCATGAAAGGCTTTCATCAAAATGATGCCCGCTTTCGCCAAGAGCGACCCGTCTCTCGAGACACCCATCGCCGAACTCCCCGCCGACGTCATCGAGTTGGCAGGTGTCAACAAATGGTACGGCGACTTCCACGTACTGCGCGACATCAACCTGACGGTGCGGCGGGGCGAACGCATTGTCGTTTGCGGACCATCCGGGTCCGGCAAGTCCACGATGGTCCGATGCATCAACAGGCTGGAGGAGCACCAGACGGGCCGGATCGTCGTCGACGGAACGGAACTGACCGGTGACCTGAAGAACATCGACGTCGTCCAACGCGAGGTGGGAATGGTGTTCCAGCACTTCAATCTCTTCCCCCATCTGACGATCCTGGAAAACTGCACGCTCGCCCCGATTTGGGTGCGAAAGTTACCGAGGAAAGAAGCGGAGGAAATTGCCATGCATTACCTCGCCCGCGTGAAGATTCCGGAGCAGGCAAACAAGTATCCCGGCGAATTGTCCGGTGGCCAGCAGCAACGCGTCGCGATCGCGCGCTCTCTCTGCATGAGCCCGAAGGTCATGCTGTTCGATGAGCCGACCTCCGCCCTCGACCCCGAAATGATCAAGGAGGTTCTGGACGTAATGGTCGGCCTCGCCGAGGAAGGGATGACCATGATCTGCGTGACGCACGAGATGGGCTTTGCCCGCCAGGTCGCCAACCGGGTCGTCTTCATGGACGCCGGCAGTATCGTGGAGCGGAACGAGCCGGAAGAGTTCTTCGGCAACCCGAAGCATGAGCGCACGAAGCTGTTTCTGTCGCAGATCCTCGGACACTGACGAGCCGTCGTCGTCACCCGCAACGGCCAGGTGAGCGGTTCAGCCCGAAGTCGCGCTCGCCCAATATCAGACTTTAGATTTGGAAAGACGAACATGCCATTGACGATTCCGGCGAAGGCCGAGCATCAGACCTTTCTCTACGCCGAGCCGTGCAGCGATCTGGACACGCTTAGCGCCGACATTGCCTATCTCGGCATCCCCTACGGGGAGTCCTACACGTTCGGCGAGATCGCCAGCGATCAGAGCCGTGGCGCGCTGGCGATGCGCCGAGCGACCGACAGGATCCTGCGCTCCATTGAGCGTTATGACTTCGACATCGGCGGTCCGCTCTACGACAACCGCCCGATCCGGGCGGTCGATTGCGGGGACGTGTATGCCGATCCCCGGGAACTCAAGGATCATCTCCAGCGATCCGAGCAGGTCGTCCGCAAGATCGTGGCGTCGGGCGCCCTGCCGATCGTGCTGGGCGGCGACCACTCGGTCCCTATTCCCGTTCTTCAGGCCCTCGACGACCAGGGGCCGATAACGCTCATCCAGATCGATCAGCATCTCGATTGGCGCGAGGAGATCAATGGCGTCACCCACGGCCTGTCCAGCCCCATCCGTCGGGCGTCGGAGATGGAGCATGTCGGCGAGATCTACCAGATCGGACTGCATGGGACCGGCAGCGCGCGGCAAGAGGAATTCGACGCCGCGAAAGCCTACGGGGCGCACCTGTTTTCGGCCTACGACATCCACGAGCGGGGCATCCAGCCGGTCCTCGACATGATCCCCGACGGGGGCCGGTTCTACATCACGATCGACCTGGATGCCTTCGAACCATCCATCGCGCCAGGCGTCGCCGCGCCGTGCGCGGGCGGCATGACGTTCATCCAGGCGAGGAGCCTGATCCACGGTCTCGTCAACAAGGGCAGGGTCGTCGGGATGGACGTGGTGGAGATCACGCCGGCAACCGACGTCAATCAGATCACCTGCATCACCGCAGGGCGGCTGATCGTGAACCTGGTCGGGGCGGCGGTGCGGGCCGACTATTTCGAGGGCAAGTCGAGGGCCGGCAGGGCATAGGCTTCCCGTCGGCCGATCGTCGGCCGGCACACCCTCATCGGCCCGAGGGACCGGGCCGGCGCACGTCGAGGCGGCGGGTGGCATGCTCTCGAAGCGCATCCGCCGGCGCGCCTGACCCGGTAGTTTTCAGCGAAGGTAGCCCGAATGAACGTCGTCGCGATTCTCGAAAAGCTGGTGAGCTTTCCCTCGGTCTGTGGATCGTCCAACCGCGACATCGTCGACTGGATCGCGCGCTACCTCGAAAGCCACGCCGTGACGGTCGCAGTGCTTCCCGGCCCGGAGGGCGACAGGGCCAATCTCTTTGCCACCCTGGGCCCACCCGATGGCGCGGGATACCTTCTCTCGGGCCACATGGACGTTGTGCCGGCCCAGGAGCCGGAATGGGAGTCCGATCCCTTCCGTCTGCGACAAGAGGGGCGACGTCTGTACGGGCGCGGCACCACGGACATGAAGGGCTTCCTGGCGGCGGTGCTGGCGAGCGTTCCGGTCCTCCAGACCGTCGACCTGAAACGCCCCGTCCATCTGGCGTTTTCCTATGACGAGGAAGCGGGCTGTCGGGGCGTGCCCCATCTCCTTTCCCAGTTGCCGGAGCTTTGCGCCCCGCCATCGGGGGCGATCATCGGCGAACCGAGCGGGCTGCAGGGCGTGCGCGCGCACAAGGGCAAGGCCGCGGCCCGAGTTGTCGTTAGGGGCCGAGCAGGCCATTCCTCGCGGCCTGATCAGGGAGCCAACGCGATACACGTAATGGCGGAGGTGCTGTCTTGCGCCGTGACGGCCGCGAACGCCATGGGCGATGGGCCCTTCGATCCGGATTTCGAGCCGCCCTGTTCCTCGATGCAGATCGGCAAGGTGCATGGAGGCCAAGCACTTAATATCATCCCGGACCTTTGCGTGGCAGAAATCGAGGCGCGCGCTATTCCAGGCGTCCCGCCAACAACGCTCCTCGAACCACTTCGCGCCTTTGCGCGTACGCTTTCCGCTGATGGCATCGAGGTAAAATGGGAACCATTGAGCACGTATCCTGCGCTTTCCCTTCCTGCGAACGCCCCACTCGCCGCGCTTCTGGAGAAACTCACAGGAAGGCCGTCGCTGGCGGCTGTCAGTTTCGGTACAGAAGCGGGGCTTTATCAGCAGGCAGGCATTGACTCGATCATCTGCGGTCCCGGCGATATCGGCCGCGCGCACAAGCCAAATGAATTCATTCTCATCGAAGAACTGATGGCCTGCCAGCAAGTCGTCGAAGCACTGGGCGCGTCGCTCGAAGGCTGAGTCAGCTCTTTCCGAGCGTGGGTCTGCTTTTTGGCGTGAACGACGATTCACGCCTTAACTGCTCAGATCCTGCATCAGCCATTTCACGGTGCAGTGGTCAGGTGCGGCTCGATCCTATACTCATCGGCAATTGTCGATGAGCGCGGTCATCACTTGATTGTGCGGTCCAGCTCCTAGGCGAAGCAGTCTGATGACTCGCGCAGGACCGAGCCGGACGCGGACCGGTGCCTTTCGGATGGCAAGCTCTGCAAGCCGCCGTGCGCACAGTAGCACCGTTCTCCAAGTGAGCTGAATACTACGCTTTTTGCAGCGCTAAGCGTTTATCGGATCTGATGTCATCAACGCAGTAAATGCTTCCTTTGGTAGTTCATTTTCGATAATCAATATATTTCGAACGAAGCTAGTAAGTGGGGCGCTTTGGACACCGTACATAATCCGGATCGCTTCATGGCTGATCTCAGGCAAATTCTCTCGCAGGGGCGCAAACGTATAGGTGTCCTGATCGGCGCAGGTGCTCCGCTGTCGGTGAGAGTTGACGCAACCGGTAAGCTCGACCCCAATGGGCAAGCGCTTATTCCGGGAGTGGACGAACTGACAAATCAGGCGGTGGCGAAGCTGACAGGAACGGAGGCAACCGCTACGGCAGCAATCCGCGCGTCCCTGCCAGCAGGCGGCAATATCGAGACCATCTTGTCCAAGGTGCGGTTGCTTCAGACGGCGCTCGGAGACACGCCAAAGCACGGTCTTGATGGCGCAGGTTACGCCGGGCTAGGGACGGCGATCTGCGAAGCGATCGGGGAGATCGTCGGCGCGCGCCTCCCGGAGGAAAGAACATCCTATCACGAGCTCGTTTCGTGGGTAGGCGGGACGCAGCGCGCACACCCGGTAGAGATTTTCACTACCAACTATGACCTTCTCATCGAATCCGCATTCGAGCGGGCCAAAGCACCATATTTCGATGGGTTCACGGGCGGGCACGCACCCTTCTTTGACTCCGTCACCGTGGCGGGAAATGACCTGCCCGCCCGCTGGTCACGCGTCTGGAAATTGCATGGCTCGCTTGGGTGGAAGAGCGACAACGGGGTTGTGGTCCGTTGCGGCGGTCGGGATTGCACCGAACTCGTCTACCCTGATCACCTGAAATATGACCTGACGCAGAAGCAGCCCTACGCCGCTCTGTTCGAGCGCCTGAAGCAATTCCTCCTAACGCCCGACACCGTGCTCCTGACCAGCGGCTTCTCCTTCCGTGACGCTCACATCTGCGCGGTGCTCGGCGAGACGCTCGCGATGAACGCTAACGCGGCGGTGATCGCATTCCAGTTTCAGCCTCTCTCCGACGAGGAGCCAGCGCGTAAACTCGCCTTCGAACACCCGAACCTTTCGGTCTACGCGAGCGACGCCGCCGTGATCGGCGGCGTCCCCGGCCCGTGGCGCCCGGGCGACTTGCCTAAGAACTGGAGCGAAATCCGCGCAAGCTTCTGGGGTCCGCGCGGTAACAACCAAGCCTTTCTCCTGGGCGACTTCGCAAGTTTCTGCCGGTTCTGCGCACTGTCCTACTCCTCCGACCTCGCTCGTGCAGCGGATGCGGTCGTTCTGGCCGAGGATGCCAAGCCAGCTACGGCTGAGGCATGACCGCGACCGACCCAACCTATCTCGGCCGCGTGAGCGCAGTGTCGGGCTCGACCATCACGATCAAGCTCGCCGAGTCTCTCTCGTCCGGCCTCGCTATGATCGATGGCCACACCTACCGCGTCGGTCAGGTCGGCAGCTTTATCCGTATCCCACTCGGATATCAGGACCTCTATGGAGTTGTTGCCGAGATTGGCGCTAACGCCGCGCCTCAAGCCGCCGCTCTTGCTGAAGTCGACACCGGACGCTGGATGCGGGTGGAGCTAGCTGGCGAGGCAATCGGTGAGCACTTCGAGCGCGGCCTCAGTCAGCATCCTAACGTCGATGACGCGGTCCATATCGTCACGCAAAAGGATCTTCGCCGCATCTACGGCGGGGAAGAGGAGGATCAGGTAGAGATCGGAACGCTTTCAAGCGCCGAGAATATCGTAGTGCGACTTGCGCTTGACGCGCTAGTCACCCGGCACAGCGCCATCGTCGGCTCGACGGGGTCAGGCAAGTCGACGACCGTAGCGAGCCTACTGCGCTCCATCGTCCGTACAGCCGAAAACGTCGCCTCTAGCGGCGCGCGAGTACTGCTCCTCGACGTTCACGGCGAATACTCCGCCGCGCTCGGCGACCTCGCCAAGACGTTCAGCTCTTCGCCGTCCCCAGGTGAAGAGCCGCTGTTCGTTCCGTATTGGGCACTGGAGGCCGGCGAGCTACTCGATTTCGTCGCGGGTGCGCTTAGCGACAATCACCTGATCGCGTTCACTGACAAAATCCAAGAGTTGAAGGAAAGGCGACTCGCCGCTGGCGCGCTTCCGGGCCTCGACCCTCAATCATTGACGGTCGACAGCCCGGTGCCATTTTCGCTGAACCAGCTTTGGTATGACCTGATCGATTTCGAAACAACCACTTTCACCGGGCCGCTTCGAGACCAGCCAGCGCGTGAGGCCGCCGGTAATCCGGCAACTTTGACCGCTCCCCGTTACACGCCGCACGCGATGGGCACGGCCGGACCATTCCTCAATCAGGCTGCCAAGGGCATCCGTCGACCGCTTAATCTGCTGCGCTCCCGCCTTCTCGACCGCCGCTACGACTTCATTCTGCATCCTGGCCATTGGGAACCTGACCTTGTCGGGCAAACGGCCCAGGACCTGGACACGCTGCTCGCCGGCTGGCTCGGCCATGATCGTCCGATCACAATCCTCGACCTTTCCGGTGTGCCGAGCGCGGTCTTGGTGCAACTGATTGGCTCCATCCTGCGCATCGTCTATGAAGCGCTCTACTGGAGTCGGGAGAAGACCGAGGGCGGTATTCTCCGGCCTCTACTCGTGGTGATGGAGGAAGCCCACCGCTATGTCAGCCCCGACAGCGGCAACGTCGCGGCAGACATTGTCAAACGGATCGCGAAGGAAGGCCGCAAGTACGGGGTCGGCGCCATGCTCGTCTCGCAGCGCCCATCCGAGATTGACGAAACTGTGCTCTCCCAGTGCGGGACGCTTATAGCTCTGCGGCTATCCAACCCAGCCGACCGCAGCCGGGTGAAGGGGGCGCTTCCAGATAATTTGTCGGGCTTAATGGACCTTTTGCCAGTTCTGCGGACCGGTGAGACTATTATCTCCGGTGAGGCCGCACGGCTTCCCGTGCGCTGCCGTGTGACACTACCGTCTGCCGATCATTTGCCACGAAGCTCCGACCCGGAAGTAAGCGCAGCTTGGCGAACCCGCCGAATTGCCGAAGGCTATGATCGCATGGTGGCGTCTTGGCGTGCGCAACGGACCACCGCTGTTGTGCGGGATGTAGCTATCCAGCGGACGGCCATCGATGAAAACGAGCAGTAGGAAATGCAATGATCCGAGACCCCGTCACCTCTAGCAATATCGCGTCGATCGGCTACGACTCCAACAGCGAAACACTGGAGATCGAGTTCCTTAATGGCTCGATCTACCAGTATTTCAATATACCCTCTGGTCTCAATGATCAGCTGATGGCAGCTCCCTCCAAGGGGCAATTTTTGAACGTTTACATTAAGAACGGCTACCCGTACTCGCGTGTCGGTTAGTCTAGCCCCTGTTTCCAGCTACAAATCAGGATACTGCGGTAAGCGTCTTTCCCACTCGCGCCCGGTTGTGTGGCGCGACCCTCAGCAACGCCAAACGAGGTTGCGAGACGACCCTGTCCATACCGGGTCGCAAGCCGGTGGAAAGGCTCCCATTTTCTCGTGGCGGAGACCAATCCCATTTCATTGCTTATTTTACGGCATGGTTGCGGCTGTCTGGTAGCTGAATGAACGGCTGCTTCGGAGCATCACTACGGTCAGGCGGAACGTCGTAAAGGGGCGCGAAGCCGCCGGTTTCCACCGGCCGCGTACCGCAGTAGCAAATGCTCACGAACGATACGAACGGAACGATAACGCCGTATCGTTCGCATTTCGTACACCTGTGCGGCCCGCTCTCCTTTCAAGACACAAGCTTCATCGTGCAAGGGTCCGATAAGTGGAGATTATTGGACCCTTGGCGAAGATCCCTGGCGGGACCGCCCCGTGATGATCCGCCCCTTCTTCGTTGCGGCCATTGACCCTCGCGGACGTCCGCAGAGCAGCCTCCGGCAAGAAATCATTGAACGATCATCGGCATGCTGGGGCCGTGAGAAGGGACATGGCGATCACCATCCTTCGCGGCTCTCCTCACTGGTGCATGCGTCGTCACCTTCGCCGCACTCTTCGTGGCGCGGCATATCCCGGAGCTTGTCACCGCGTCGCCCGCGGAGCCCACCGCGCCGGCAATCGCTTCGGCCCCGCAACGGCAGGCCCCCTTTCCCCGTGTTCGGCCGTGAACTCGCGCGGGTCCGCTTTGCCGATGATCGCGATGCCGGTCAGGTGTTGATCCAAGAAGGCCTGTCGCAGCCTTGGCCGAATCAAGGCAACAAATGGTGCGATCGCTAGCCGGCTATCGCAATTTTCCGCGATTCGAGGCTACTTTGTCCGCTCTGGCACCTTTAGCTTCCGGATCAGCGTGAGATGGACGATCGATCGATGGGCGCATTCGAGACCTATGAGTGGACCGACGAGGATGCCCGGCGGATCTTCGAAGACATCAAACAGACGGTAAACGGGATATGGCGCAATGCGGCCAGCGAGGCCCGAGATCAGCCACCGGATCGGATTGCGGAAATCAGGCGTGAGGCGTCCAAATCGGTAAAGCCTTATTTGGATGACGCGAATGCTCTGAGGAAGGTTCATGCTCGGCCGAAATCATCTAGCGACGCGGCCGCAGAGAAATGACCACGAGCGGCTTTGTCGGCTCGCAGCAAAATATTTCCAAGGGATGGCGCTTATTGCCAGAAATTCGCCCTACGCACCGAGGAACATCAACGCCGTTAGAGTCCGTTTGAGAACTTTCATCAGTGAGCGATCCTTCGCAGTAGAAGACCGCCCATAGCGACGTGGATCATGGCCTCGGAGACGTCTGTGCGTTCCTCGTAGTCACGCACGAGCCGGCGCCAGCGAACCATCCAGCCGAAGGATCGCTCCACGACCCAGCGTCGCGGCAACACCTTGAAGCCCGGCTCATTGTCGATCCGACGGACCACCTGGACGATGAAGTCGCGATAGGCCGCCTTGTCCATCAATTGCTTGCGGTCGTAGGCGCCGTCAGCGAACAGATGCTTCAGGAACGGCCAGCGCTTGCGGACCGCGTCGAGGATCATCTGGGCGCCGGCGCTATCGGAGATGTCGGCAGTGGTCAGATTGACCATCAACAGGCGTCCGTCGGTATCGGCGGCGATGTGGCGCTTGCGGCCATTCACCTTCTTTCCTGCGTCATAGCCGCGAGCCGGACCCTGCGGCGCCTTGATCGACTGGCTGTCGAGGATACCCCCGGTGGGGCTCGCCTCCCGACCCGCCCGCTCCCGGTCGATCATCAGCGCGGTATTGTGGATCGTGCGGAACAGAAACAGTCGGATGAAGCGGCGAAACCACCAGTAGACCGTCTGCCACGGCGGAAAATCCTTCGGCAGCATGCGCCAGCCGCAACCGGTCCGAGCCAGATAGCGAATGGCGTTCAGCACCTCGCGTAGATCGACCGATCGCCGGCGTCCCGTGCTTGCCGTCGGCGGCAGGAACGGCGCAACAACCGCCCACTCCCGATCCGTCAGATCAGTCGGATAACGCTTCGATCGCTTCTCGATATCGGCCATTCGGCCACGGCTCGCTGAGGTCCACATCAAAAGCGTGAATCGCAATCGGGCCTCCATGCCAACCCTTCTCAAACGGTCTCTCAGGCTTCGACGGAGCTGGTCGCCGGGTGAAGCGCGATCGGAGCGATAATCGCTACAGCTTCGACGGCATCCTGGCGGATCCGGCGGAANGCAATCGGGCCTCCATGCCAACCCTTCTCAAACGGTCTCTCAGGCTTCGACGGAGCTGGTCGCCGGGTGAAGCGCGATCGGAGCGATAATCGCTACAGCTTCGACGGCATCCTGGCGGATCCGGCGGAACAAGAAATTCCCTATTGCACGGATCGCGCGCCGGTCCTGCCGCGCCGCGACGCGAACCAGACGGTGATCAGGGCGATCAGAACGATCATCATGCCCATGCCCTCGCGCGCGGTTTCGGTTTCCCACCAGACTTCCTGGCGCCAGAAGCCGGGCGTCGTCGGCCAAAACCAGACGACTCCGACGACGGACAGGGCCAAGGTCGCGGCGTATAAACCGCGCCAGAGGGGTCGGGCTAACACGGCCGGCCGGAAGGCAGCCAGTCCGCACCACAGAGCGGCAACGCCATAGATCAGCCCCCAGAACAACGCGTCGGGATCATTGTATTGAACCAGCGTGAACAGGACGAGAAGGATGCAGAAGATCGCGGAAAGGATCCGCATTTCGACGCTCCTATTCTAGGGTTGAGACACCGTCATCCTGAGACTAGGCTATAGCCAGGCCGACAGGTCAAGCGGCGACGCCGCGTCGTGGGAGGAATGTATGGAGGTCAATGCGTCAACCAGCCTGGCCGAGGCTGGGCACGGTGATGTCGTGTGGCAGCGTTTCGCCGTCCCGTATCAATACCCGGTCGCGTTCCTCCGTGGCCTGTTTCGCACCGAAAATCCGCTTTTTGCCGAAACCGTGGCCCGCGAGGACACCGCGAAACGGCATCGCTGTCTGTTCATCATCGACGAGGGGGTGGCGGGCACGGTACCCGGCCTGGAGAACGCGGTCGCGGCCTATTTCGAAGTTTATCGCGAACGATTGCAGTTGATCGCCCCGCCGATGCTCATTCCGGGCGGCGAGATCGTCAAACGCGAACTGGCTTATGTAGAGCGCATGCAGGACGCGATCCATGCCCATGCGATCGACCGGCACTCCTATGTGATCGCGATCGGCGGCGGCGCGGTGCTCGACGCGGTCGGTCTGGTGGCGGCGACGGCGCATCGCGGAATTCGCCATATCCGCGTCCCCACGACAGTCCTGTCGCAAAACGATTCCGGCGTCGGGGTGAAAAACGCGGTCAATTTCAAGGGAATCAAGAATTACGTCGGCACCTTCGCCCCGCCCTGGGCGGTGCTGAACGATTTCGATTTCCTGATGTCCCTGCCCCGCCGCGAGCGCATTTCTGGGATTTCGGAGGCGGTCAAGGTCGCGTTGATCCGCGACCGGGACTTCTACAACTGGCTCGAGGAACACGTCGACCAGCTCGCGACCTTCCAGCCCGAGGCGGAGGAATACATGGTGCGCCGCTCGGCCGAGTTGCACATGCA
The DNA here is from genome assembly GCF_036016755.1 of Aurantimonas sp. A3-2-R12. Lineage (NCBI taxonomy): Bacteria > Pseudomonadati > Pseudomonadota > Alphaproteobacteria > Hyphomicrobiales > Aurantimonadaceae > Aurantimonas > Aurantimonas sp. A3-2-R12. The sequence goes on from NZ_JAYXIH010000008.1 coordinate 106,053, forward strand.
CCAGATCGCCCATGGCGGTGACCCGTTCGAGACGGGATCGGCCCGGCCGCTCGATTTCGGCCACTGGTCGGCGCACAAGCTGGAGGCGATGACCAGCCATCATGTCCGCCACGGCGAGGCCGTCGCCATCGGCATCGCGCTCGATGCCCGCTACTCTGTGCTGGCGGGATTGCTAGCCGAAGGCGAGGACGAGCGGATCGTCGTGCTGCTGGAAAATCTTGGCTTCCGGATCTGGCATCCGGCGCTGGACGCGGCGGATGCCAGGGGCAGCTCGTCGATCCTTTCGGGGCTGCGGGAGTTTCAGGAACATCTGGGCGGGGAACTGTCGATTACCCTGCTCAGGGAGCTCGGGGTCGGCGTTGAGGTCAACCGGATGGACCACGACCTTGTGCGCCAGGCACTGAACTGGCTGAAAGCCCGCGAAAGAATCTGAATGAAACTCAACGACCGGCTCGGGCACCTCACCTATTGCCTCAACATTCACCCGACCCAGAGCTGGAACGACGTCAAAGACGCGCTCAGCGGGCCCGTCGCGGCGGTGAAATCGGCGGTCAACCCCGATGCGCCCTTTGCCGTGGGCCTGCGGTTTTCCGGCGACGCCCTGGCGGAGCTGTCAGACCCGGTCCGGCGCGCCGAACTTAAAGCACTGCTCGACGAGAACGACTTCCGCGCCATTACCGTCAATGGATTCCCCTATGGCCCCTTTCACGGGACGCGGGTCAAGGAAGACGTCTACCAGCCCGATTGGCGGAGCGAGGAGCGTGTGCGCTACACCAACGAGCTGGCCGATCTGATGGCCGAGATCGCCCCGCCGGGAGAGATGGTCAGCCTGAGCACGGTGCCGGGCACCTTCAAGCCGCTGGCCGAAGGGGCCGAGGCCGCGATGGCCGAGAACTATCTGCGCTGCGTCGCCCATCTGGTCGCGCTCGAGGCCCGAACCGGCGTGACGATCGCGCTGGCGATCGAGCCGGAACCGTTCTGCTTTCTGGAAACCATCGCCGAGACCGTCGGCTTCTTCGAGGCACATCTGTTCAGCCGCGCCGCCGCCGAACGTATCGCTCGTCTCACCGGGCTGACGCCGCTCGAGGCCGCCACCGCTCTGCCCCGTCATCTGGGACTTTGCTACGATGTCTGCCACGCGGCCGTGGAATACGAAGACCCCGCCGGCAGCATCGCCGCCTTGCGGCAGGCCGAAATCCCCGTTCACAAGCTGCAGCTGAGCGCCGCGTTGCGAATACCGCGGGTGGGCGCCGCCGAGCGTGAGGCGCTGGCTGCCTTCGACGAGCCGACCTATCTTCATCAGGTGATCCGCCGCACCGACAACGGGCTGAAAGCCCATGTCGATCTGGCCGAAGCGCTGGCGCTGGGCGCGGCGAGCGACGGCGAGGAATGGCGCGTGCATTTCCATGTGCCGATCTTCCTCGACGATCTGGGCGCGTTTTCCTCGACCCGCGACTTCCTCGAGCAGATCCTGGCGCTGCACCGGGACGAGCCGATTTCGCCGCATCTGGAGATCGAGACCTACACCTGGGATGTCCTGCCCGACGGCCTGCGCGGCGCCACGGTCGACAAGGACATCGCACGGGAAATCGCCTGGGTTCTGGGCCAGTTGCGGCAATGAGCTTCGGCACATTCCTGAAGCTCGGCCGCGTGTCCAACCTGCCGACCGTCTGGACCAACGCGATCGCCGGTTCCGTGCTTGCCGGTCAGGTCTCGTCCGAGTCCGTGCTGGTGGTCGGTCTGGCGCTGACGCTGTTCTACATCGGCGGCATGTGGCTGAACGACGCCTTCGACGCCGAGGTCGACGCGCGCGAACGCGCCAACCGCCCCATCCCGATGGGCGAAATCGCCGTCGGCACCGTCTTTGCCGTCGGTTTCGCGCTGCTGCTTGCCGGCATGGCGCTGGCCTTCACGCTCGGCGCCGCCGCCGGAGCGGCGGGGATCGCGCTTGCCCTGGCGATTGTCCTTTACGACTGGCTGCACAAGCGCACCGTACTGAGCCCCGTGATCATGGGGGTCACCCGGTTTCTCAGCTATGTCCTGGCGGCTCTGGCGATCGGTCAGGTCACCGGTTCGGTGCTGCTCGGCGCCCTCGCCCTCCTCGCCTATATCGTCGGTCTGACCTATGCCGCCAAACAGGAAGCCTATGACCGTCTGGACCGGGCCTGGCCTCTGGCGGTTTTGGCCCTGCCGGTTCTCTACGGGCTGACGCAGGCCGCGGCCGATCCGCTGGCGCTAGCCGTCTGGGCCGGGTTGGTGGCGGTGGTGGCGGTGGCGCTGCGGCGCCTGTTCCGGCGCGGCAAGGGCGATGTGCCGAAAGCGGTCGTGACCCTGATCGCGGGCATATCACTTTATGACGCGACGTTGATCGCCGGGGCCGGTCAGCCCGTGCTGGCGATCCTCGCCGTCGCCGGATTTGCCCTGACGCTGCTGTTGCAACGGGCCGTTTCGGGCACCTGATACATCCTATGCATGAGGCGCGATCACGAGAAGATGTGATCCAGAACCAACGCCTTGAAGGCGGTGGCCGCGACGGCGCCTTCGGGCATCAGATCGGCTTCGGAGGATATGACCAGCGGGCCGGCCGAGGGGTTGTCGGTGATGCGCCCGTGGGTGCCCTTCACCAATTGCGTGTCCTTCAGGGAAATGAGGTCCATCAACTGCCGCTGGCCGAGTTTGCGCTTGGCCAGCCTCCAGCCCGCGGCGAGTTTCGGAAACCGGATGACCGGATCGACGAAAAGCTCGACCGGGTCGTATCCGGGTTTGCGGTGAATATCGACGGTTCGCGCGAAATCGGGCGCCTTGGCATCGTCGAGCCAGTAATAATAGCTGAACCACCGATCCGCCTGCGCCACCGCGACAAGCTCGCCCGAGCGCGGGTGATCGAGCCCGTTGGCGCGTTTCCCCTCCTCGTCCCACACGGCTTCGATCCCGTCGAGCGCCCGGACAAGCGCGGCGACTTCGGCGACACGCTCTGGGTTCTTCACGTAGATATGGGCGATCTGGTGATCGGCCATGGCGAAAGCCTCCGAGGCGCCGGCATCGAGAATTTCACGGCCGAATTCCTCGGGCCGGACCGTAATGAGGCCAGCGCGCCGTAGCGCCCGATTGATATGCACGGCGTCGCTCGCTGGGGTGATCCCGTATTCCGACACCACCACGATCCGCTGGCCCGTCTTGTCGGCCGCCTCGATCAGCGTGCCGCACAAGGCGTCGACCTCGCGCAGATCCTGTTGCAGACGCGGATGCGCGAGGTCGGGTCCGAGACGCTGAAGGTTGTAGTCCAGATGCGGCAGGTAGGTCATCGTCAGGGTCGGGGCGCGCGTCTCCATGACATGTAGCGTCGACCGCGCGATCCACTCAGACGACGTGATATCCGCCACCGGCCCCCAGAATTTGAACAGCGGAAACTGCCCGAGCCTGGCGTCGAGCTCGTTGTGTAGTTCGGGCGGATGCGCGTAGTGATCGGGGATCTTGCGCCCGTCGGCCGGATACATCGGGCGCGGCGTGGCCGAGAAATCCGCGCTGGCATACATATTGTACCACCAGAACATCTTGGCGCAGGTGAAATCGGGATTCCTGGCCTTCGCCGCGTCCCAGATCTTCTCACCAGTGACGAGCTGATTGGGCTGACGCCACAACAGCACCTCGGCGAGATCGCGGAAATACCAGCCGTTGGCGACGGCGCCGTGGCCGGAGGGGGGCAGACCCGTTACCAGCGTCGACTGGACGCTGCAGGTCACCGCGGGCGTCACCGTATTGAGCGGCCGCATCACCCCGCGCCGGACCAGCGCGCTCAGGTTCGGCGTGTGTGTGCCCAGAAGGTCCGGTGACAGACCGACCACGAGGATGACAAGGGTTTTCTGCATCTTGCGATTTTCAACCCTGTTTTGGACGCCTGCCGAAGGAAACCGGACCACGCCAGCCGAGCCGTCCGGTGTCAAGCGTCATACCAACCTTCAGCCGATAAGAGACCTGTTCTCGGTCACGGGCCTGCGGCGGCCGTCGAGGCCGAGAAAGGCGTCGGGGCCTTCGCACGGTTCGATGCGGCGCATCGACCGACCCTGCCCGGCGAACAATCGCAGGCATCGGCTTTGAGATGCTGGCGTTCGGACCCGCGTACTGGCTATGGTTGCGTCAGGGAGAAATGGGGGAGAACCTGGTGGAGCAACCGGACGCGCTGCTTGAGAAATGGGTGACGGCTCAGTCGGGAGACGCGGCGCCATGGATCAGGAAACAGCTTGAGATTCTGTCGAAAGGCGCGAAGGAAAGCGACCTGCACATCTTTCTTGGCTTCGCGCCACGGCGGCTGGGCAAGGCGGACCTTTGCCTGTCGCAGGCGGACGAATCCGACGCCGATAGCGCGCGGCCCGGCTGGCAACCCGAAGGCTGGAGCATCGACGGAGCCGCCAGGGTGCTCGGGCTGCTGCGCTTTCGCGGCACCCGTCCGTTCGCCGAGACGTTCAAGGATTTGCGCCGGACCGCCGACGCGGCCGAGTTGATCGCGCTCTACCGCGGCTTGCCGCTCTATCCCGAGCCGGAGAGCATGGAATTCGAGGTCGGAGAAGGGCTGCGATCCAACCTCAAGCCGGTGTTCGAGGCGATTGCGCACGGCAATCCCTATCCGCGTGATATCTTCGATGAGCACCGCTGGAACCACATGATCCTGAAGGCGCTCTTCATCGGCAGTCAGCTGGCGCCGATCGTCGGGCTCGGCGAGCGCGCCAATCCCGAGTTGGCCCGCATTCTGGTCGACTATGCGCGGGAACGCTGGGCCGCCCGGCGGCCGCTGCCGCCGGAAATCTGGATCCCGGTGAAGCCCTTCCGCCGCGATCCGGCGATTGCCGGCCAGCTCGATCGGGCGATCGCCGAGGGGCATCTGACCGAGGAGGCTTTGACATGATGCTGATCGACCCTCACGCGCATATGATCTCGCGCACCACCGACGATTATCAGGCCATGGCGGAGGCCGGGGTCGTCGCCCTGATCGAGCCGGCCTTCTGGCTCGGCCAGCCACGCACTTTCGTCGGAACCTATGTCGACTATTTGTCCGCCATCGTCGGCTGGGAGCGCTTCCGCGCCGGGCAGTTCGGCATCCGCCATTACTGCACGGTGGGGCTGAACTCGAAGGAGGCCAATAACGAGGAGCTGGCCGAGGGGGTGATGGAATGGCTGCCCCGTTTTGCCCTGAAGGAGGGCGTCGTGGCCATCGGCGAGATCGGCTACGACGAACAGACGCCGCTCGAGGACAAGTATTTTCGCCTGCAGCTGGAGCTGGCCAAGGAACTGAACCTGCCGGTCATGGTTCACACGCCGCATCGTGACAAGAAACGCGGCACGTCGCGCTCGATGGATGTCTGCGAGGAGCATGGCATCGACCCGAGCATGGTGATCATCGATCACAACAACGAGGAGACCGTGGCCGAAACCCTGCAAAGGGGCTTCTGGGCGGGGTTCTCGATCTACCCGTCGACTAAGATGGGAAATGCGCGGATGGTGGAGCTTCTCCGGCAATATGGCGGCGAGCGGATCATCGTCGACAGCGCCTGCGACTGGGGAATCTCCGACTGCCTGGGAGTCGCCAAGACCGCCAGGCTCGCGCTCGACAGCGGCATACCGGAGGCAACGGTTCGCCTCGTCTGCTATCAGAACGCACTCGACGCCTATGGCCAGTCCGGCCAGATGAGGGAGGAGGATTGGCTCGATCCACCGGCCATCGACCAGCGGACCCTGTTCGAGGGAAACACCATCCTCAGAGGTGGCCGCGAGCCGCACATCGAGTCGCCGACGGAGCGCGGCGCGAGCCGGCTGATGATCGAATGATCGGAAAATGCCGCGCCTGCTCCTGATCGTCCTCCTGCTCATCGGCGTCAGCGCCATTCCCTTTTTGATCTGGGGAGAGGGTATCGAGGCCACATTGTCGCAAAAGGGCGCGGCGGGGTTCATGCGCGAGTTCGGCGATTGGGCCTGGCTGGCCGGCCTCGGTCTGATCGCATCGGATATCGCGCTGCCGGTGCCGGCGACGGCGGTCATGGCGGCGCTCGGCATCGTTTACGGCCCGCTGTTCGGCGGAGCGGTCTCGGCGGGCGGGTCGATGCTGGCGGGGCTCGTCGGATACGGAATCTGCCGGTTGATCGGCCCGCGCACCGCCGAGCGTCTGGCCGGAGCGGCGGGCTTTGCGGAGGCGCGGGTTCTGTTCGATCGCTGGGGCGGCTGGCTCGTCGCCGGATCGCGCTGGCTGCCGGTGCTGCCGGAAACGATCTCGTTCCTGGCCGGGCTGACCGCAATGCCCTTCCGGCGCTATCTCGCCGCGCTCGCCTGTGGGGCCATTCCGCTGGGTTTCGTCTTCGCCGCGGCCGGCCATTTCGGCGCGGACAACGTGCCGCTCACCCTGGCGATCAGCGCGGTTGCGCCGCTGGCCCCGTGGCTGGCGCTGCGGCCTTTTCTGACGCGCCGATCGCGACCGTCCTGACACGCCCTCCGAAAACCGGGACCCGGAGAGCGCTTCGGGAACCGCCGATTACGGCGAGAAGCCCGGGCTTTTGACATAGGCCACGATCGCTCTGATCTCGTCGATGCTATAGCTGTCGCGCCACGCAGGCATCTTCTTGAAGCCCTTGTAGACCCGCTTGAACACGAATTCGGGCTTGTACTTGCCAGCCTTCAGCTTCGGTGCCTTGCCGGGATAGGCCTTGAAGCCATGGCAATGGGTGCACTGGGCGAACCAGATGTCCTTGCCGGTTTTGATATTGGCGGGATCGGCCAGAAAGTCCTCGGTAAAGACCTGATCGTCGATCACTTCCTCGACCGTGCGGGTCTCTTCGGGGGCCGGCTCGGGCTGCGCCGCCGCGGCATCGGCATCGGTCGTTGTCGCCAGATAGGCCGCGACGTCCAGGCGATCTTTTTCGTCTTTCAGCTTGAACGACATTTTCGACTTGGCCTTCGGGTCATCGAGATAGACCTGAAGAAAGCCGTTGGGATCGGTCACGAAGTTGGTCACGAGTTCCTCGGTCCAGACCAGGCCCTTTTCGCCCGCGGCCGCCAGACCCTTGCCATATCTGTAGCCGTCGGCGGAGCCAGCCGGGCGACCGATCACGCCGGTGAGCACCGGCCCCACACCGTTTTTGGCGTCAGCACCGATCTGGTGGCATGCCTTGCACTTCTTGAACACGGCCTCACCGGCCGTCGCGTCCTGTGACAATCCCGGTGTGGCGGAGCCAATCACGACCACAAGCGCCGAAATCAGTGGTGCAAACCTAAACATGGCAATCCTTGTCTTGTTGCTCGAAGTCGTCTCGTTCCGGCATAAACGGCGCCACGGGCGATGAGCCCGCGGCGCCGCGTGTTCGGGCGGATGGCTCAGTTGGCCGGCTTGATCTTGTAGATCGTATCAAGCGACCCGTTCGGACCCGTCGTGATCGAGGTCAGGGCATAGACCTCGCCATCGGCATCCTGCGCGAAGGCCAGGATGTAGGGCGTCTTGCCCTCCATGTTGACGATGTTCGCCACTTCCATCGACCAGTTGTCGCCGTCTTGCGTGCCGATGAAGATCTGGCCGTCCATGGCGGCGAAGCTCTTCGACCAGTCGCCGAAGATGTACTTGCCGTTCCAGTCGGCATTGGCGCCGCGGTAGACGTAGCCACCGGTGTTGGAGATACCCTTGCAGCCGTCGGGTTTGGCGGTGCAGTTCGGATATTCCAGGATCGGATCGATCAGGTCAGCCGAGTCGCAGCTGTCGGGATGGTTGTCGGGCTGGGTGTAGTCGAAGCACCTGGTCGCTTCTTTCTTGCGCCAGCCATAGTTTCCACCAGCCTCGATGATGTCGATCTCCTCATAGCTGTTCTGCTGCACGTCGCCGCAGAACAGCCGCCCATCCTCGGTGTCGAAGGAACACCGCCACGGATTGCGCAGGCCATAGGCATAGATTTCCGGACGCGCCTCGTCGTTGTCGACGAACGGGTTGTCGGCCGGAATGCCGTAGTTGTTGCCGTCGGCAGGGTTGTCCACATCGACCCGCAGCATCTTGCCAAGCAGCACGGACAGATCCTGGCCATTGCCGTCGGTGACATTGTGGCCGATGCCCCAGTCGTTGGCATAGCCGCCATCGCCGGTCGAGATATACAGCATGCCATCGGGACCGAAGCCGATCCAGTGACCGTTATGGTTGAACTGCGGCCAGTCGATCTCGGTGATGATCCGGCCCGAATGCATATTCGCCACATTCGGATCGTCCGCCGAGACCGTGTATTCCTCGACAAAGTTCGTGTGATCCCACCAGAACAACTTCCCGAGATCGCCCTGGAAATTCGTCTTCGACGAATAGGCAACGTAGAACTTGCCGTTGTTGGCGAAATCCGGATGGAACGTCAGGCCCAAAAGGCCACGCTCGTCAAAGTCATGCCACTGGTCGACAATCTTGTTCCGGATGTCCAGGAACGGTGTCGGCAGAAGGTTGCCGTCGGCATCGATGATCCGGACCTTGCCGAACTGCTCGATGACGAACTTGCGGTCGTCGCCGGCGGGCTGAACCATGGCTAGAGGTGCGTTGACGCCGGTAACATACTCTTCAAACTCGATGTTTACCTGGGCGTTGGCCGCGGTGATGCCTCCCATCATAAAGCTGGCGACCAAGGCCAGCCCGCGCAACACCTTATTGGTGTGCAACATTTTTCTTCCTCCCATTTTTTGACGCAAGCAATTCTTTGCCGCGCCAGGGCATCCTACCCGAGCCGGACCCACTTCAAAATTGTTTTTTGACGCAACGTATCGCTGGACTTTTCGCGGTTTGCCTCGGACCACTCCGTGGGGGTTGACCACATGGCAAGGAAGGCGGCGGGCAGCGCAATCCGCGAAGCATCGGCCACCAGGCCCGTCAAGGCCACGGTTTCGGGCAGATTCGCCCATCACGAAAATCGACGATTGATGAGGAAGCTGACGTCGCCAGGTGTCGGAATGCGGGTGAGAGAGGTGGCTCGGTTTGTCTGAACAGGCTCGACGGCTTGATAAGTGGATCGTCTGCCGGGTTTTATGCCGCTGCGAGAAGCGGTTGATTGAAGTAGGCGTGGTCCGGA
>NZ_JAYXIH010000080.1:0-7290 GCF_036016755.1 Aurantimonas sp. A3-2-R12
CTCCGGTCAGGTTGAAGTCTCGCAACTCCACCTTAGCCGGCCAATCCGGTGGCCACTTCCGTCACACCATTCGAGGTCCGATTTTCCACCATCAAAGCGGACACTACCCTCCGGTTAAGCGCCTGCGGATTTCGACGTACCGCATGGCCATTGGGAGGCCGCGAACTTCCTCTCGCCAATCGTGCGATGATCGCGACGCATCAAGACCCATATGGCCGGGGTCCGCCCGCGGGAGCAGTGGAGGCGTTGACACGATGTCGGGACTCTGGCTTGCGAGGTCGCGATTGACAGCATTTCGCGTCGGGGCCACTGTCGCGCCCTTTCCCGTAGCACCGATTGCGAGCCACCATGGAACTAAGGCACCTGAGATATTTTGTCCGGGCGGCCGAACTGCTGCATTTCACGCGCGCCGCAAATACCTTGGGCGTGTCGCAGCCGACGCTGTCGCTGCATATCCAGCAACTCGAGAAAGAGGTCGGCTCGCCGTTGTTCGACCGCACAGGGGGGCAATTCCGCCATGTGCGGCTCACGCAAGCCGGCGAGCGTCTCGTGACGTATGCCCAAGAGTCCCTGCGCGCTGTCGAGCGCGGCAAACAGGATATAGCTGACCTCAATGGTTTGTTATGCGGAACCGTCACTCTCGGCTTGAACAACATTTTCGTCGCCCGGGTGATGTCGCAATGCATCCCCGACTTCGCAGCGGCGCACGAAGGCGTTGACCTGGTGCTGCGCATGGGCCCCCAAGACGAGCTGGAAGCAGCGATCATCGCTGGAACCATGGACCTCGCCTTCGCTTGGCTGCCGCCGGAATCGCGTGAGATCGAAGCGGCCCCCCTGTTCACCGACGAGTTGGTGGTCGTCACGGGCGAGTCGCATGCGCTCGCATCAGCGCAGACGATCGCCTTGCGTGAGCTCGAGGCGTTTCCGCTGGCCCTGCCGGGCGCTGCCAGCAACATTCGGCGCTTGTTCAACGCGGCATGCGCCCAGCAAAAGGTCTCGCTGCGCGTGAGCTTGGAGATCGACGATACCGCCGCGCGTCTAAGTTTTGTAGAGGCCGGGCGCGCCGCCACCATAGCGCCACGGCGCGCTGTCGTTAATCATCCGCGGTTGAGAACCATACCGATTGTTCAGACGAACGTGCAGCTTTCGGCGGGTCTTCTCACCCACCGCAGCGCGCACCTCAGCAGCGCCGCGCGGCGCCTCGCCGACGCCCTCCGCACCGCCTTCGCCGGCTGATATCCCGACCGCCATGCATAGGCGTAGTAGATCGGGGCCCTCGAATCTGTCGATTGGACAGCATTTCTGCACCCGAATATACGTGCCGAGCATCGGGTTCTCCGGCTCACGCGACCGGCGGTTCTGAACGGACGCTAGGAAAAGGCTTCATGGCGGACTTCTCTAAAACTATCGGCCTCTTGGGTATCGGCCTTGTCGGAAGAGCTATCGCCCCCCTGTTGCGCGATGCAGGTTACGACGTCGTCGGATATGCACCGAGCCAAGCGTCACGAGAAGCCCTGCGAGACCTCGGGGGGCGCCCGATGGATTCGGTCGCGGATGTGGCGGCAGCCTGTCGAACCGTCGTGCTCGCGGTGTTTGACACGGCACAGGTCGAGCAGGTCCTCGAAGGCGCCGACGGGGTGCTGACGATCGCGCCTTCTGGCGGGCTGCGTCGCACCATCATCAATACGAGCACCTGCGAGCCCGATCGCATGGCGGCGTTGGATGAGCGCATCCGCGATCGCGCCGCGTTCGTGGAGATGCCGATTTCCGGCACGAGCACGCAGATCGCGCGAGCCGAAGGCGTCGGACTCATTGGCGGCAGATCTGCCGACATCGATGACGTCGAGGACGTTCTCAGCACCATCTGTCCGAGCCGATTCCGCATGGGGCCTTTGGGCGCCGGCGGCAAGGCCAAGCTGGCGGTCAATCTCGTGCTGGGGCTCAATCGCGCGGCCGTAGCGGAAGGGATCGCTTTCGCCGAGATGCTCGGCCTCGATCCGGGGGCCTTCCTGCATGTCGCCCGCAACTCGGCGGCTTACTCCCAGGTCATGGACGTCAAGGGAAAGAAGATGGTCGAGCGGGATTATGAACCGCTGAGCAGGGTATCCCAGACGACAAAAGATTTCCTCATCATGCGCGAATATTCTCATGGCGCAGGACACAGGCTCCCCTTCGCCGAAGTCTACATAGAGATGATGGAAGGCTGCATTAGAGCGGGCGAAGGTGACTGGGACAACGCTGCGCTCCTGGAGGAGATCAAGCGACAGAAAGTCACGAAGATCTGACCCGGGTGTCCTGTGGCATGCGCTACCCAACCCCGAGGCCGGGATCATGCGCCCCAAAGGGCAGGAGACAGGACATCGATGGTCAAAGTGACGGAATCAGCAGCGCATCGAGCGACATCGGCAACGATTCGTAGTGTCGAGGCGATCCGCGTCGCCCTGCCGCTCAAGAAGCCGATGCTGATGGCCGGCGTGCGCATCGAGACTGCGCAGAACGTACTCGTCCGTATCGAAGCGTCCGACGGGACGGTCGGATGGGGCGAGGCGACGTCGGCGCCGACGATGACGGGCGAATTCGCCGAAAGCATCGTCGCAGCGGTTGGTCACTTGACCCCTCTGCTGACCGGGCAGGATGTCGGCAGCCACGCCATGCTGGCGCGCCGCTGTCAGCAGGCAATCCAAGGCAACGGCGGCGCGAAATCGGCGATCGACATGGCGCTGCTCGATCTCACCGGCCGACGCGCAGGCGTTCCCGTCGTCGATCTTCTGGGCGGCGCGCTTCGCCGGTCGGTGACGCCGATGTGGCTCCTCGGTAATTCATCGGCCGATGCGGACATCGTCGAGGCTGTCGACAAGGCGAAGGAGGGCTTTGCCTTCTTCAAGCTCAAGGTCGGGGTCAAGGCGCTTGCCGAGGAGGTGGAGAGCATGCGCCGGTTCCGGCACGAGCTGGGGGAAGACGTTCTGTTGTGTGCAGACGCGAACATGGGTTTCGGGGTCGCGCAGGCTCAACAATTCATTCGACTTTCGAGCGACCTGGGTCTTCTGTTCCTCGAACAGCCTGTTCGCGCGGACGATCTCCCCGGCATGCGGTCGCTGGCCGCCACCGGAGCGGTGCCGATCTGCGCCGACGAGGGCATCGCCGGCGCTCGCGAGGTTCTTGCGCACGATCGCATGTGCGCCACGAGCGGAATCAACTTGAAGCTGATGAAAGCGGGGGGGCCGCGGGCCGCAATGCGCGTTGCCGCGCTCTGCGAAGCTCTCGGGCTGTCGATCACGGTCGCGGGCAAGATCGCCGAATCCAGCATTTCCGCTGCGAGCACCCTTGCGGTTGCATGTGCCGCCCCGAACGTCGACTGGGGGCTCAATCTCACGCACGTTTATCTCGCCGAAGATGTCGTCCGCGAGCCGCTACGAATGACCGACGGCCAATTCACCTGCCCGCGCGGCGCGGGCAACGGCGTCGATGTCGACGAAAGTCTGGTCGAGCGCTATCGGGTGCGTTGATCGTTCGTCAACCCACGCATCGCGACTGTCTATGCGGTCGATCCGAAATTGGTATTCGCCAGCTCTACCGGCCGCGTCGTAAAGGTCTCGTGTATCAAGGCCAGCGTTCGATCGCCAGCAACAGATGCCGAGCGCGCGGGCAACGCAAGGAGAGGCAAGGCATGACAAAATGGATCGATCTGAGCTGGAATTTTGCGCCGGGGATGCCGGTCCCGCTGTGGCCTGGGCAACGCCAGCAGGATTTCACGCTGGAAAGCTTCCACATGGAAAATACCGGTGGCAATCAGAACTTCATTCATAAAAATCTTCACTGTGGCACGCACGTCGACGCGCCGGGCCATTACCATCCTGGCGGCGCTTCCATCGAGAAAGTCCCCCTCGAGCGCTGGGTGGGCACCTGCTTCACCGCCGATCTCGATCGTCCGCCGCTCACCGCCATCGACGTGAAGGATCTCGAACCCTACGAGGCCGAATTCACGAAGGCCGACATGTTCTTCGTGCGCACCGGCGCAGATACCATGTGGGGCACTGCGGATTACGCGACGAAGTACCCCTTCTTCACGCCGGAAGCCGGCGAGTACCTGATTGCCAAGGGCTGCAAGCTTTTGGGAATGGATACGCCCGGTCCCGACGCGGGTTTGGCGAGCGGCTTCCGTAACGGTTCGCCCCTGCATTTCACGCTTCTCGGCAATGACTGCCTCATCGTCGAGAACCTCGCCAACCTGAAGCTGGTGGCTGGCCGCACCACCTACGTGATGGCCTTGCCGGTCAAGTACGAGGGTGCCTACGGCGGACCGGCGCGCGTGGTGGCGAAGGAACTCGACGCATGACGGGAGCGGTATCGCCGGAGGCGCCGCTGTGGCTCTGGCTCCACGCTGAGGACAACGTCGCCATGGCGTTGTCCGACTTCACCCAGGGCAGCGCTATCGAGGTTGGGGACACCAGGATCACGTTTGCCGACGACATCGCCTACGGACACAAGTTCGCCGTAAGACGGATCGCGGCCGAAGCGCCGGTGATCAAGTTCGCGGAGACGATCGGAGTGGCCAAGCGCAACATCGATGTTGGTGAGCATGTGCACGTCCACAACATCAGCTCGTTGCGAGCGGGGAAGCAATAGCCATGCACGAATTTTCAGCCTTCGAGGTCGACGGCCGCCCCGGAATACGGAACCACGTGGTGGTTCTCTCCTTGAACTCGTTTTGCAATCGCGCCACCGAATTGATCGCCACTGCCGTGCGTGGGACGCTGCCGCTTGTCCATCCGTTCGGACGCAACGAGATCGGCATCTATCGCGAGCGCTTCGAGCGCACGATTGAAGGCGTGGTTCTGCATCCAAATGTGCACTCGGTGCTCTGTGTCGGCTACGAGCCGGATTCGACCGGAGAGTTCGTCGAACGGGTCAAAGGGCTGACGGCCAAGCCTGTAGATAGCGTACTGGTGCTGGAGGGCGGCACGATGAATGCCGTGAACGCCGGCGCCGACAAGGCGATCTGGATGGTCATCGCCGCATCGGAGGCGCGGCGGCGGGCCATGTCCGGCTTCGAAGGGTTCGTCTTCGGAGTGAAGTGCGGCGGGTCTGACGCGACCTCCGGCGTAGCGTCCAACGCGGCAATCGGCGAGGCGGTCGACCGCATCATCGAGATGGGTGGCACTGCGATCTTTTCCGAGACCACGGAAATCCTTGGTGCCGAGCACATCTTGGCGCGGCGCGCGATCAACGAGGATGTCGCGAAGAAGATCTATCGCGCGGTCGAGGCGAACGAAAAAATGGCGATGGATGCCGGCATCGACCTGCTCGGCGTCAATCCTGTGCCAGACAACATCCGAGGTGGCATCACCACGATCGAGGAGAAGTCGTTGGGCGCCATCATGAAGACGGGCACCCATCCTATCCAGGACGTGCTCAGCTACGGTCAGCGTCCAGAAAAAGCCGGTCTCTATTTCATGGATTCGCCGTCAGCTGCGAGCGAGGTGGTTACCGGCCTCAGCGCATCCGGTGCACAGATGGTCCTGTTCTCCACCGGCAGCTGCAATCCAGTCGGCAACCCGATCAGCCCCGTCCTGAAGGTGACCAGCAACCCTCGCACCGTCGCACGCATGCGCCAGCACCTCGACGTCGACATCAGCGATGTTCTGACGAGCGGCACATCGTTGCGCGACGCCGGTGACCGCATCGTCGACGCGATTGCTGCGGTGGCGGACGGAAGACTCACGACCGCCGAAGTCACCGGTCACCTCGAATTCGCGCCGATTCCAGTGGGACTGTAGGCCGGCGACTGCGAACGTGGTTCATGCGGCGAATCTGAACGCGAAAGAAAATCACACCCGAGTCGGATCAACGTACGCCTACGGTGTAGGCCGCCTTGCGAATGTTGGGTTTTTCGCCTCAGAACAGTGCGTATGGACAGGCATACGCACAGAGCCTTCGAACGGCTTGAGATCGTCGAGACGGGGCGCCGTCGTTGCTGGAGCGACGAAGAGAAGCTGAAGATCGTCATCGAGAGCATGGCGGGCCCGCGACTGGTGTCGGCGACGGCCCGTCGATACGAGATCTCTCGCTCGCAGTTGGCGACATGGCGGCGGACCTTTCAAGATGAGCCCGACGGATCGGAGACTGTGCCGACGTTCGTTCCAGCGGTGCTCACGCCGGCGTTGGAGCCGCTGAGGCAAGAGAGCGCGGCGGCGGCCTCTCGCATGGAGATCATCCTGCCGGGCGGACGGCGGGTCGTCGTCGACGCCGATGTCGATCCAAAAGCTCTGGCGCGGGTCATTGCCGTTCTGGATCGGCGCCGGTGATCCCGGTTCCGAGCGGCGTGCGTGTCTGGCTGGCGACGGGCCATGTCGATATGCGCAAGGGCTTTCCCGGGCTGTCGCTGATGGTCCAGGAGACGCTGAAGCGCGATCCGAACGACGGGCATCTCTTCGTCTTTCGCGGGCGTCGCGGCGACCTGATTACGGTGATCTGGCACGACGGCCAGGGTGCTTTCCTATTTACGAAACGGCTGGAACGCGGCCGCTTCATCTGGCCGTCGCCGGCGGACGGGACGGTGACGATTTCGCCCGCGCAGCTTGGCTACCTGCTGGAAGGGATCGATTGGCGTCATCCCCAAAGAACCTAATAGCGACGAATGCGGTGAAATACGGCTCATTGTCGACGGACGGCTGCAGGATCGACATTTTCTGGTCGGCTACGGTGGGGCTCCACGGTTCTCCAGATCACCTGAAGCTCACTTGGCAGGAGAAAGGCGGACCTGCTGTCACGGTGCCGGAGCGCCGCAGCTTTGGCAGCCGACTGCTCGAGCGAAGTCTTGCAGCAGAGCTGAACGGTACCGTGAAACTGGCCTTTGAACAGACTGGCCTACGATGCGATATCGACGTCCAACTTGAAGACGCTGACGGGGAACAGCTGACGGAGATTTCCAAACGGGGTCGTCGGAAAGCGTCTAGCGGCGGATCGGAGCGTACCTGCGTGGGTAGAGGCATCCCGGTTGACAGAAGTGCCCTTCGAAGATGAGGATGTCGACTTTCGTCAAATCTCACTCGCTAAACTGCGACCGAGATGGGACTGGTTAGGAGGGCAGCTTTCCGTCTCGTCGACTCGGACACCCGACGGTCCGCTTTCGGCCCGACCGCGACGCCGGAAATGATTTCTGCTCTGCGCGCCAAGCTCTCAGAGCCTGAGCGAAAAGGAGTTGAGCGATATCAGCAGGTTGTGATTCCCCTTCGTTGTCGAGACGTTGGAGGATCGAAATGGCCTGGGATGATATCGCTCGGCTTGAGC
>NZ_JAYXIH010000081.1:0-5000 GCF_036016755.1 Aurantimonas sp. A3-2-R12
GCCGTGATCTTTGACAATTTGATATTGAGAAGAAAGAGAAGCGTGGGCGGCGGTAAGTCTGCGTGGAGTTTCGTGCCGATTTCCTTTTCGGTTACGAGGCATCCATGAGAGAATGAACTGATCGTTCTACGTTTCGGTATGAGAGTGTACGGCTTGGAGCTGTTTTGGGGGTGACTTCGGTTAGTCCTGGGGTGGTTTCGAGCGATGGGCGTTTTTGAGGTTTTTCTGGCTTTGCAGCGATGCGGGTCGGGGAGATTTTGGGAGCGTCCTAGTAACTCTCGTCAAATGCTTTGAGACAGTGACGGTCAGGGAAAAACTCTTATCAAACCTGAGAGTTTGATCCTGGCTCAGAACGAACGCTGGCGGCAGGCTTAACACATGCAAGTCGAACGCACTCTTCGGAGTGAGTGGCAGACGGGTGAGTAACGCGTGGGAATCTACCCATCTCTACGGGATAGCTCCGGGAAACTGGAGATAATACCGTATACGTCCTGAGGGAGAAAGATTTATCGGGGATGGATGAGCCCGCGTTGGATTAGCTAGTTGGTGGGGTAATGGCCTACCAAGGCGACGATCCATAGCTGGTCTAAGAGGATGATCAGCCACATTGGGACTGAGACACGGCCCAAACTCCTACGGGAGGCAGCAGTGGGGAATATTGGACAATGGGCGCAAGCCTGATCCAGCCATGCCGCGTGAGTGATGAAGGCCCTAGGGTTGTAAAGCTCTTTCAGTGGGGACGATAATGACGGTACCCACAGAAGAAGCCCCGGCTAACTTCGTGCCAGCAGCCGCGGTAATACGAAGGGGGCTAGCGTTGTTCGGAATTACTGGGCGTAAAGCGTACGTAGGCGGACATTTAAGTCAGGGGTGAAATCCCGGGGCTCAACCCCGGAACTGCCTTTGATACTGGATGTCTTGAGTCCGGAAGAGGTGAGTGGAATTGCGAGTGTAGAGGTGAAATTCGTAGATATTCGCAGGAACACCAGTGGCGAAGGCGGCTCACTGGTCCGGTACTGACGCTGAGGTACGAAAGCGTGGGGAGCAAACAGGATTAGATACCCTGGTAGTCCACGCCGTAAACGATGGAAGCTAGCCGTCGGAGGATTTATCCTTCGGTGGCGCAGCTAACGCATTAAGCTTCCCGCCTGGGGAGTACGGTCGCAAGATTAAAACTCAAAGGAATTGACGGGGGCCCGCACAAGCGGTGGAGCATGTGGTTTAATTCGAAGCAACGCGCAGAACCTTACCAGCTCTTGACATGCCTCGACGGTATCCGGAGACGGATACCTTCCTTCGGGACGAGTGCACAGGTGCTGCATGGCTGTCGTCAGCTCGTGTCGTGAGATGTTGGGTTAAGTCCCGCAACGAGCGCAACCCTCGCCCTTAGTTGCCAGCATTCAGTTGGGCACTCTAGGGGGACTGCCGGTGATAAGCCGAGAGGAAGGTGGGGATGACGTCAAGTCCTCATGGCCCTTACGGGCTGGGCTACACACGTGCTACAATGGCGGTGACAGTGGGCAGCCAACTCGCGAGAGTGAGCTAATCCCAAAAAACCGTCTCAGTTCGGATTGCACTCTGCAACTCGGGTGCATGAAGTTGGAATCGCTAGTAATCGTGGATCAGCATGCCACGGTGAATACGTTCCCGGGCCTTGTACACACCGCCCGTCACACCATGGGAGTTGGTTCTACCCGAAGGTGGTGCGCTAACCTCGCAAGAGGAGGCAGCCAACCACGGTAGGGTCAGCGACTGGGGTGAAGTCGTAACAAGGTAGCCGTAGGGGAACCTGCGGCTGGATCACCTCCTTTCTAAGGATGGTCCTTTAAGGCATCCGGTGGTTCTGTCTTCGGGCAGGGTCGATCGGACATCCGTATTGGACTGTTTTAGAACCAAGACGCCAATCAGTCAGAGCGGCGTCGTGCATACAAGCGCCATGCGGCCTCCTCGGAGGCTTCGTGGTCAGGCAGGCCCCGCCGCCTTCGTTTCTCTTTCTTCCCTGGATGAATTGCCGGACCGGTCGGGTCCGACGTCGCCGCGTTGCCGGAAAGGCTGGGCGCGATGTCGGGATCTCGAACCGCAAGGGTTCGGGCCCGTAGCTCAGCTGGTTAGAGCGCACCCCTGATAAGGGTGAGGTCGGTAGTTCGAATCTACCCGGGCCCACCAAATCGGTGGCACCGTGGTGTCGATTCGAAGCGCTGAGGCTGACCGATTTGGTGGGCCCGGGTCGCTTTTGCCGGTTTGTCCGTCCTCGCTTTGCTGCGGGCGGACGGGCANACCGTGGTGTCGATTCGAAGCGCTGAGGCTGACCGATTTGGTGGGCCCGGGTCGCTTTTGCCGGTTTGTCCGTCCTCGCTTTGCTGCGGGCGGACGGGCACGGGCCACCTGCGCATTGAATTGCGAAGGCTGCGGGACGTCGGTTCGATCGAACCCAATGGGGCTTTAGCTCAGCTGGGAGAGCACCTGCTTTGCAAGCAGGGGGTCGTCGGTTCGATCCCGACAAGCTCCACCATTCGCTTCGCTCATGGCGGAGCTGGTCGGGTTTGGTTTGATTGTCCGTCCTCGCTTTGCTGCGGGCGGACGGGCAAGCTCCACCATGCCGGCGCCTCAGCGTACAGCGGTTTTATCCAGGAGAAAGAATAAGGTTTGCAGCCTTGGACGCTTGTCCGAGTGTCTGCCTGTTCTCAATTATCATCGTGAAGAAGAAGACGGATCTCGAAGATCGTCATTTTGGCCAGCTTGCTGGCCATGCCCCGCTCAGGGTTCGGACGGTCTGTCGACGAAAGGTTCCGGCACGGGTTCATCGCCCGTTTCGGTNCTTGTCCGAGTGTCTGCCTGTTCTCAATTATCATCGTGAAGAAGAAGACGGATCTCGAAGATCGTCATTTTGGCCAGCTTGCTGGCCATGCCCCGCTCAGGGTTCGGACGGTCTGTCGACGAAAGGTTCCGGCACGGGTTCATCGCCCGTTTCGGTCATAACAAGCCTTTTGTCCCATGATCGGTGTTGCCTGACCGCACGCCGTCGGGGTTCGTCTCGAGAAGCTGGTCTTTCGTCGATCGGAAATTTGCCTTGCGCGTGAAACCTTTCCAAAAAGTCGAACAACTTTTTGGGGTCACGCGCTGGTTTACCCGGTCGACATGAAGAGCACCGCTGCAGGACGCTGGATGGAGTTGCACACTTCGCCGGTGTTTGCGGTGTTCGAATGAGAGTAAGCGTGAATGATCACCTCTCTCTTTGTTTTTGTTGGTTTATGATGTGGCCGCCTTTGGCGGTCCAGGTCGTGAACCGGTGTGATGCGCTTTGCATCGACGAGTGGGACGCCAAACCGAGCCATCTTGATGGTGAGGCAAGGCCGACCGGCCGTCGGTCCTGATGGACCGCGCCCGCGCAGCCGACCCGCAAGGGTCTGGCGTGAGCGAGAACAAAACGGTGAGCATTGACGATGAGAATGATCAAGTGAAAGAAGGGCATTTGGTGGATGCCTTGGCATGCACAGGCGATGAAGGACGTGATACGCTGCGATAAGCCATGGGGAGCTGCGAATAAGCTTTGATCCGTGGATTTCCGAATGGGGCAACCCACCTTCGACCGCTGTTAAGTTTAAACTGCTGAGCCGTGAGGCTTTGGCGGCCGGGCGCCTTCGTTGATGAAGGGAGCACGGCAGTCAGAGGCCGACCGGCCGACGCGGCTTTTGCCGCGCCTCGCGGAGCCGATGCGCAGCATCTGGCGTGAGCGGTTTAAATTAACAGCGGTCATGAGAAGGTATCTAATCCTGAATACATAGGGGTTAGAAGCGAACTCGGGGAACTGAAACATCTAAGTACCCGAAGGAAAGGACATCAACCGAGACTCCGTCAGTAGCGGCGAGCGAACGCGGACCAGGCCAGTGGTCATTGAAAGAAGAAGCGGAACAGGTTGGGAAACCTGGCGCAATTGGGTGACAGCCCCGTACGCGTAATGTCTTCGATGATCCTTGAGTAAGGCGGGACACGTGAAATCCTGTCTGAAATTGGGGGGACCACCCTCCAAGCCTAAGTACTCGTGCATGACCGATAGCGAACCAGTACCGTGAGGGAAAGGTGAAAAGCACCCCGACAAGGGGAGTGAAATAGTACCTGAAACCGAATGCCTACAAACAGATGGAGCCCAAGGTTCGTCCTGGGTGACATCGTACCTTTTGTATAATGGGTCAGCGACTTAGTCTGACGAGCGAGCTTAAGCCGATAGGTGGAGGCGTAGCGAAAGCGAGTCTGAACAGGGCGTTCAGTTCGTCGGATTAGACCCGAAACCGAGTGATCTAGCCATGAGCAGGTTGAAGGTGCGGTAACACGCACTGAAGGACCGAACCCATATCTGTTGCAATAGATCGGGATGACTTGTGGCTAGGGGTGAAAGGCCAATCAAACTCGGAAATAGCTGGTTCTCCGCGAAATCTATTTAGGTAGAGCGTCGGATGGACACTCCAGGGGGTAGAGCACTGGATGGGCTAGGGGGACTCACCGTCTTACCAAACCTAACCAAACTCCGAATACCTGGAAGTGATATCCGGCAGACACACGGCGGGTGCTAACGTCCGTCGTGGAAAGGGAAACAACCCTGACCACCATCTAAGGTCCCCAAGTTATGGCTAAGTGGGAAAGGATGTGAGGATCCCAAAACAACCAGGATGTTGGCTTAGAAGCAGCCATCATTTAAAGAAAGCGTAACAGCTCACTGGTCTAATTAAGGGTCTTTGCGCCGAAAATGTAACGGGGCTCAAGCCATACACCGAAGCTGTGGGTGTGTTCGATCTTCGGATCGGATACGCGGTAGCGGAGCGTTCTGTAAGCTGATGAAGGCGGACCCGTGAGGGCTGCTGGAGGTATCAGAAGTGCGAATGCTGACATGAGTAACGATAAAGGGAGTGAGAGACTCCCTCGCCGAAAGTCCAAGGGTTCCTGCTTAAAGTTAATCTGAGCAGGGTTAGCCGGCCCCTAAGGCGAGGCCGAAAGGCGTAGTC
>NZ_JAYXIH010000082.1:0-6750 GCF_036016755.1 Aurantimonas sp. A3-2-R12
GCAAATCTGATGAAACAGCCTTTCCCATGAAGCACCTCCTGCTCACAGAGAATCAAACCGAACATCAAATGGGAACCCGTCGATTCAAATTATTCGCCGGATGCTCTAGAGCGTCCCTCCGACCGGTCGGCAGGGTGGCGCTCCGCGCGATCCTCATCCTATTGTCTCCGTCCGACCCCGATCGACGCAAGGATCGACTATGGCAATGCCCCGTGACTTTCCCGATCTGCCGCCGGTGTGGGCGCTCGGGGCGATACTCGCCGAATGGCTCGCCGCCTGGTGGCTCCCGCTCTGGCGCTTTGCCTCGCCGCCGGCCCACGGAACGAGCGCGAATGATCACCGGAATCGTTCGGGGGCCGGCGGGCTATGTCCGCGACGGAGCTTCTTCCGGAGAAGGCCCGGCCCGGACGGCCCTTAGCCCCCACTCCACCGCCCGCCGTCAACGCGGCGCAAGGGTTGCGATGAGTTCGTTCGTCACGGTCGCCATCGCGATCGAGGCGGAGAAGTTGAACTGGTTGATCGAGATGAATACGCCGACGCCCCGCGACGGCGCGAAGGCGATGTAGCTGAACACGCCGTTGGTGCCGCCCGCCTTCTGGAGGATGAGCGGGCGGTCGTCCTCCGGCATCATGACGACCCAGCCGAGCCCCATCGCGTCCATATGGCCCGACTCGTCCATGCCGTAGACCGGATCGAGGCCGTCGCGGACGAGATAGGCGGCGTGGCTCAGCGTCCGGGCCTCCATGCCCTCGCCGAAGCGGTCGAGATTCCACTTGAGATACCGGATCATGTCGTTCGCCGTGGTGTGGAGGCCGGACGCGCCGGACCGGTTGGGGATGGGCTCGCCCGGGTCCATTTCCTCGCCGTTCCAGTCATAGCCGGTCATGACGTTGTCGCCCTCCGGTCGCGCGTAGCCGGTCGCATCCAGCCCGAGCGGATCGAGGACGGTTTCTTGCAAAAGATCGCGGTAGGGCCGGTTCGCGGCGCCGGACAACGCCATCGCCAGAAGGTCGAAGCCGATGTTGGAATAAAGGATGCCGGTGCCGGGCGTAAAAAGCAGGGGATCGCCGCCGAGGTTCCCGGCGAAGGAGGCGTCGCTGTATTTTTCCGCGCCGTCCACAGGCTGGAGCTCACGGCCGAGCCCGCTCGAATGGGTGGCGAGGTCGAGCAGGCGGATCGGGTGCCGCCGCTCCGGCAATGTGTCGATGCCGTCCACATACGGTCCGGCCGCGTCGGTCAGATCCACCGTGCCAGCAGCGGCGAGATGGGCGAGCGTCAGTCCGGTGAAGGTCTTGGTGATCGACCCGATGCCGATGCGCGTGTCGCCGTCGGGCTGTCGGCCCGAGCCCTTGGCGGTCTCCCCGAAGCCGAACACGGCGCTTTCGCCGCCGCGAACCGCCGCGATGACGAGCCCCGGCACGGCGGTATCGAGGTGGAAGATCTGGCCGGTGAAGCTGACCGCGTCGTCCAGCAGCGGGTCCTCCGCGTAAGCCGGGGCGCTGCCCGCCAACGCCACAATTAACAGGCAAAGCGGCACTCTCAGGCCGATCGCGCGTTGCATGGCGGTACCCTCCAAAGCTCACCGTGAGGTCGGATGATACACCGACCAAACGTTGCGGCAAGATCGCGGCGGCGGGAGGGGTGGCACAGGCCCACTGCCGCGACCTATGTTGGCTTAAGATCCACCACCAAAGGAGCCGTCATGGCGATGCCCCGTGACTTTCCCGATTTGCCGCCGGTCTGGGCGCTGGGGGCGATCCTCGCCGAATGGCTCGCCGCCTGGTGGCTGCCGCTCTGGCGCTTTGCCTCGCCGGTGACGACGACGATCGGCATCGCGCTTTTCGTCGGCGGGGTCGCGATCATCCTGTGGTCGGCGCTGTGGTTCCGGCGCAAGAAGACGCCGATCGAGCCGCGCAATGTGCCGACAGCGCTGATCGTCGAGGGACCGTACCGGATCAATCGCAACCCGATCTACACCGGCATGACGCTGGCCGTCTTCGGCGCGGCGCTCTGGTTCGGGGCGCTGTCGGCGCTGATCGTCGCGGCGGTCTTCCCGTTCGTGATCACCCACCGCTTCATCAAGGGCGAGGAGGCGGGGCTCCGCCAAACCTTCGGGGCGGAGGCGGAGGCTTATTTCCGCCGCGCCCGCCGCTGGTGAGGCTCAGTTTCGCTTCGGCGTGATGTCCTTCATCGCCTCCGGGTCGATGTCGCCCTGCGCCGACAGGTCGCCCTCGCCGAAATGGTCGAGGATCATGTCGAGGTTGCGCCGGTGCGCCTTGAACACGACGTCGAAGACGTCGCCGACGAGCGGCACCGAACCGACGGCGAAGTCGATCCCCAGATTGCCGGCCATCTTGATGAGCTTGTGCGTCGGCAGGCCGAGCCGGCGCGCCTCGTTGATGATGTAGACGCCGATCAGCCCACCGGCGGCGTCGCCGACGCCGGGGATCAGCCCCATGATCGAATCGCCGCCGAAGCGGATGCCGGTGCCGGGAATGCGGATCGCCGTGTCCATCAGCCGCGCGACGCGGGCGACCCGCTTGAGGCGGCGCCGGTGGTCGGCGAGATGCGTCGGGTCGGCGGTCGGCATGGATGGTTCCTCGGTGATGTCAGCCTGCGCGGCCTGGTAGGCGAGGGATATGGTGCCGAGGGCGCTGCTTGAACAGATGGCGCAAGGCGATCTCTGTCACGGCCAGGGCCGGCTCGCGAGCGAAGCGGTGTTGGCCGCGTCGGCCGGACCGCGCCGCTGCGTCGGCCCGAGCCGCAAAACCGCGAGCCCGGTCAAGGATTTTGCCGCCCCGCGACACACCCGCGCCAAGGTTACTCTATCATTTGTGCGGCTAAGCGATTCGCCGGGAATACGAGGAGACACGCGTGGAAGAAGCCGTCGTCGATGCTCATGGGACGGGATTGACCGAAATCGCCTTCGTCATCGTGGTGGCGGTCACCGTTGGCCTCGGGCTGATGCGGCTGAAGCAACCGCCGCTGGTCGGCTTCATCCTCGCGGGCGTACTGCTTGGGCCGTCGGGCCTCGAAATCATCTCTACCTCGAACGAAAACGTCACCATGCTCGCCGAGATGGGCGTCTTGATGCTGCTGTTCTTCATTGGCATGGAGCTGTCGCTGAAGGCCTTCGTCGCGTCGCTGAAACCGGCGGTGCAGATCGCCGGCGGCCAGCTTCTCGCCGCGATGGCGATTTCGTTCGGGCTGATGCTGATCTCCAAGGCGACGCTCGCCGAGGCGATCATTCTCGGTTTCATCATCGCGCTGTCGTCGACCGTGGTCGCCATGAAGGTGCTGGAGGATCTCGGCGAGCTGCGCGCCGAGCCGGGCCGCATCGCCGTCGCGGTGCTGATCGCCCAGGATATCGCCGTGGTGCCGATGCTGATCATCGCCTCGTCGCTCGGTGGTGAGGAGGCGGTCGGCTGGGGTGTGCTGGTGGTCAAGATCGCGGTTGCCGTCGCGGTGCTCGCGGCGCTGTTGTGGTTTCTCGGGCGCGGCCCGAAGCTGAAGCCTTCCTTCGCGTCGGCGGTGGAAAACAATGTCGAGATCCTGGCGCTCGGCTCGCTCGCCTTCTGCTTCGCCGCGGCGTCGCTGTCGGGTCTCCTCGGCCTGTCGCCCGCCTATGGCGCGTTCATCGCCGGCCTCGTCGTCGGCTCCTCGACCTTGCGCTCGCCGGTCATCCATGTGGTCGAGCCGATCCAGGCGATCCTGCTCGTGGTGTTCTTCCTGTCGATCGGGCTCTTGATCGACCTCGACTACATCATCGCGAACTGGACCCTGGTGCTGATCGCCTCGGTGTTCGTCATCATCGCCAAGAGCGTCGTCAATGTGATGCTGATCCGGATGGCCGGCCTGCCGCACAAGACGGCGGTCGAGGCCGGCCTGTCGATGGCGCAGATCGGCGAATTCTCCTTCGTGCTGGCGGCGGTCGCCTTCGCCTCGGGCGCGATCGGCGGCGACGTCTATCGCCTGGCGCTGGCGGTGACGGCGGTCTCGCTGCTGGTGTCGCCGGCCTGGATGATCGTCATGCGCCAGCTCGAGGGCGAGGCCCGCTTCGGCTATGCCGAATTCCGGCACGCTTTGGCCGAGCTTTACGGTGACCGGGTCGAGCGGGTGGAGGATGTCGGCGTTTGGCTGAAAACCCGGGGCCGGGCGGTTCGGCGGGCGCTGCGGCGGCGCAAGGCGGCGCGCAACAGTCGGGGCCGGGCCCGGGCGAAGCCGCCAGCCGAGCAGGCGGCCCCCGGCGAGTGAAGCCTTTCCTTCGCGCCGCGATGGCGGCCACGGAGGAGAGCGGCGCTAGCCGCTTGCCGGATACCCCCAGCTTTGCTTACCTCCCGCGGTGACGGGGGAAGCCGATTCCATGGACGAGCGCGCGAGTGACACCGAGACGGCCGAGATCGACCGCTTTATCGCGAGATGGGCGGAGACCGGCGGGGCCGAAATGGCCAATGCCCAGAGCTTCATCAACGAGTTGTGCGATCTTTTGGGCGTGCCCCGCCCGGATGGCGCCCGCCCGAACGAGGCGTTCAACGACTACGTCTTTGAAAAGCGCGTCGACCATCGCATTCGCGGCCTGACCACCGCCCACCGCATCGACTGCTACAGGCGCGACAGCTTCATCCTCGAGGCCAAGCAGTCCTCCACCGAGGCGCGCCGCGCCGCCGCCGATCCGGGACAGGCCGAGTTGTTGCCGGCACATGCCGCGCCGGTGCGCGGCGGCACCGCCCGGCGCGGCACAGCCGCCTGGGACAAGGCGATGCGCGCCGCCTACAACCAGGCGGTCTCCTATGTCGGCGACCTGCCGGCCGGCCATCGTCCGCCGCCCTTCGTCCTTCTCGTCGATGTCGGCCACGTCATCGAGCTCTACGCCAATTTCGCCGGCCAGGGCCGCAACTACACCCAGTTCCCGGACCGCCGCTCCTTCCAGATCCCCTTGGCCGGTTTGCACGACCCGGACATCCGCGCGCGCCTGCGCGCCGTCTGGCTCGACCCGCATTCCCTCGATCCGGCGAAGAAATCGGCCGAGGTCACCCGCGACATCGCCGAGCGGCTGGCCCGCATCGCCCGCGGTCTGGAAACCGCGCACGACCCCCGCGACGTCGCCGAATTCCTGATGCGCTGCCTGTTCACCATGTTCGCCGAGGATGTCGGCCTTTTGCCGAAGGACTCCTTCGTTGCGCTTCTGGAGCGCATGAAGGAAACGCCGCAACATTTTGTCCCGGCGCTCGAATCGCTGTGGGCGGTGATGGACACCGGCGGCTACGCGCCGCATCTCAACGCCACCGTCAAGCGCTTCAACGGCGCGCTGTTCAAGCGCCGCGCGGCGCTGCCGCTCGACGGCGAGGCGATCCATGAAATGTGGGTTGCCGCCCGGCGCGACTGGAGCGAGGTCGAGCCGGCGATCTTCGGAACGCTCTTGGAGCGGGCGCTCGACAAGCGCGAACGCGCCAAGCTGGGCGCCCATTACACGCCGCGCGCCTATGTCGAGCGGCTGGTCGTGCCGACCATCATCGAGCCGCTGCGCGAGGAGTGGCGCACCGTCCAGGCCGTCGCCGAGAGCGACCGCGAGGCCGGTCGCGACGAGCGGGCGCTGCGCCGCGTCAGCGATTTCCACCACCGGCTCTGCACCACCCGCATCCTCGATCCGGCCTGCGGCACCGGCAATTTCCTCTACGTCTCGCTGGAGCTGATGAAGCGGCTGGAAGGCGAGGTGCTGGACGTGATGGAAGCCCTCAGCCGCTCCGAGGGGCTGTCGATCGGCTCCGAGACCGTCGAGCCGAGCCAGTTCTACGGGCTGGAGATCAACCCGCGCGCCGCCGCCATCGCCGATCTGGTCCTGTGGATCGGCTATCTCAAATGGCAGCTTCGCACCGTCGATCCGCGCTATCTGCAGGAGCCGGTTCTGCACGCCTACGGCACCATCCGCCATCAGGACGCGATCCTGGCCCATGACGGCGAGGAGCTCTTGCGCGGCGATGACGGCGCACCGCTGTCGCGCTGGGATGGAGTGACCAGGAAGCGCCACCCGATCACCGGCGAGGACGTGCCCGACCCCGACGCCACCGTGCCGCTCTACACCTATCGCAACCCGCGCGCCGCCGAATGGCCGGCGGCCGAGTTCATCGTCGGCAACCCGCCCTTCATCGGCGGCAAGGACATGCGCGCCGAGCTCGGCGACGGCTATGCCGAGGCCTGCTGGAAGGCGCGGCCGCATCTGCCGGGCGGCGCCGATTTCGTCATGCATTTCTGGGACCAGGCGGCGACCTGCCTGCGCGAGGGGTTCAAGCCGCCGAAGGGGTCGAAGGCGCCGTCGACATTTCCCCACCGCTTCGGTTTCATCACCACGAATTCCATCACCCAGACCTTTTCGCGCCGGGTGATCGAGCGGCACCTGTCGGCCAAACAGCCGCTCAGTCTCGTCTTCGCCGTCGCCGACCACCCCTGGATGAAGGCGGCGGACAAGGCCGCCGTGCGCATCGCCATGACCGTCGCCGAAAAGGGCGAGCACGAGGGCGTGTTGGGCGAGGTCGTCGGCGAGACAGGGCTGAACACCGACACGCCGCAGGTGACGCTCGCCGAGCGCGAGGGGAAGATTACCGGGAAGCTAAGACTGGGAGTAGATACCAGCTCGGCGCAGGGCCTAGGCTCAGGACTCATTGATCAGAGCCAGAAGATGACGGCGGCTGCGATGCAGATGGCCGAGAAGAAGGTGTGGGCGCAACGATCGTAGCGGGTGTGAATGCGCCG
>NZ_JAYXIH010000083.1:0-6680 GCF_036016755.1 Aurantimonas sp. A3-2-R12
AGCTCGACCGCACCAGTCAGCGCCAATACCAGGCGGGCGACATGGCGGACTACAAGGCCACCCGGTCGGCAATGGGCGACATGGCCAAGAGCCTCGAACGCGATCCGCAGATGGAATCCCTGCTCGCCAACCGCAAGGCCGCGCTCGGCATCGACACGGAGGCTGGCCGCCGACTCGGCGCGGCCCTCGCCCTCTCTCACGGTCTCGACCTCGGGAGAGGAAGGGGGATCGGGATATGAGAACCGTCCTATGTGCCGCCGTTTCCATCCGGCGCCGCGACGATTCCCCGGACCCTCTTGCGCCCCGGCAAGGGCCTGTCCTGACTGGACAAAGAGCCGTCAGAAACCGCCAGCCGGAGGCATCGCATCCATGCCCGCACCAGACCGTATCGTCCGCCTGAATACCGTCCTCGCCCGGACGGGCCTGTCCCGCTCCACCATCTATCGAAAGATCGCTGAGAGTACGTTCCCCGCCCAGATGAGGATCAGCATCAACGGTGCTGGTTGGCATGAATCCGATATCAATCGCTGGGTTGCCGATCCCGTATCGTGGAGGCCAACGCGAGAAGGCGGTGACGTCAGATAAGGCCGGATGCGCGAGGTGGCAGGACGATAGCGCGGGCTGTATCATGCCATCCAATTTCCTGTGGAAAATGGAATCGAACCGCCGGTATGATTTTGGATTGGGTAATTTTGCGGGTATCGAGCGTTATCCGCACTGCATATTTATCAATAAAATCAAATTGATAGGCTATAAGTTCGATTCCGTCCCTGCACCATTTTTCCTCAATGGCGTGAACAGCCTGCAAGCAGGCTTCTCCGTTCGCCGATTGTGCCGTGCGTGAGAGATCAGCACCGACTCAGCACGGCTGCCGAAATTCACTTGTCAGGCACATTTCTGGTCCGCTGCTCGCAAATACGGGATGAGGGTTGGCATGATCAGTGCCCCCGCCAGCCTCGCCCAGCGGATTGCGTGGGCCTGCTCTAATGACTTGCCAATCCTTGATCGGCGCGTCAGGCGCTGGCTTGTATACAAGGTACATATGCCTATAAGGCGAATCAATTCCAAAGGAGCCAACCCACTTCCACTCGATGTATATCTGGCTCATACGTAACCTCCATTACCTATAGATCTATTTCCCAATTAGAACGAACGAATATTGATTCAGTATTTTCTACTATTACTATGTGGAATGGGAAAAAAATAAATAATCTTCTCAATAAAGATCCGGAACGATATGTTAAAGAATAGGCATTCCTTGACTCTTCACCTTCGTATTCACGATATGAATAAAGCTTTGCGCCATTTTCTAAAAGAAAATCTACGACCTGCCGACCTGTGCAATTCGCATCTGACAGCGTTTGATCGAATATTCTTTCGTAGTGGATGCCGATATCCTTTAAATATTGATCCATGTTTTGAAGCGGTTCTGAGGCAAGCGCTTCGGCACAGGTCACGCTCGGGGCCGCAGTCGGCGAATTTCCGGTGCCTTTTTCCTGGTCTCGCGTGTCGACCTGGCTCGGAACAATGCCGGTTTCACCTGCGCGCAGCCCATCCGAGCTCAGTTTCGGCGCTGTCGCTTCATCTGGTTCCGTCTGCTCCACGCCGGCGCCCCCGGTGTCTCGCAGTTCGTCCCCGAAGGCGATCGTGGTGAGGGCGACCGGAGCGATTACCCCCAGCGCCGCGAAGGCAAAGGCCAGACGACGGACGCTAGCAATCCGGTTGCGTCGTGTTGCTATATGCGACCGGACCGCTGCCGGCGTCGCCGCAGGACGACGCTTTACGAACTGCGCGGCGATATCCACGCCATCGCTCGCAAGCTTTCGTCTGAGAGGACCATAAGGATCGAAGTCGATCGACATCTTTATTCCTCACTGTTCCCGCATGGCGCGGCGGAACTGATCCGACAGCGGTTTCAGGAGATAGGATATGGCCGTGCGTTCGCCGGTCTGGATGAAGGCCTCGACCGGCATGCCGGGGACCAATGGAAACCGCTTCTTTCACCATGCCCGACCGCGGACCACCTGGCACGCTCAGAACCACACAGCCGCCTTCGGCGTCTGCGGCACCTCGCCCGTCGCCGCGTATTTCAAGGCCTCCGCGACCGCTTCCAGCAGTTGCTCCGGCGTGAACGGCTTCGGCAGGAGGCCGAGGGCCGCGTCTTTGCCAGCCCGTGCAACAGCCGCCTGTCCGGTAATATACAGGCTGGGCACCTGATGCTCGTCACGCAGCCGACGGGCCAGCTCGACGCCGTCGTCGCCGCCCTCCAGATCGATATCGACCAGAGCGAGCGAGATCGTCGAGGACCGCGCGATGTCCAGCGACGGGGCACTGCGCATGGTGGGCCCCAACACCTCGTAGCCGGCGTCCCTCAGATCGTCCTCAATGACCATGGCCACGATCAGATTGTCCTCGACAATCAGCACGGAATGAATTGCGGGCATCTATCGATCCAGTACGCTGCGGGCCGGCACCCGTACCTGCACGTGAAGACCGGCGGGTGTAAATTCAAGATTCGCCTCGCCGTCGAGACTGTGCGCCGCCGAACGGATGAAACGCGTGCCGTAGCCGGTCCGCGACGGCGGTTTGACGCTCGGCCCGCCGCTCTCCGACCAGTCCAGTACGAAGCTGTCGCCCCCCGTTCCCGACTCGACCGACCACTTGACACCGACAGCGCCCTCGCTCGACGACAGCGCTCCGTATTTGGCCGCATTGGTGGCCAGTTCGTACAGACTCAAGGCGATCTTCTGGGCGGGGTCGGACAGCAGCCGCTGATCCGGGCCGGTCGCCACAACCCGCACGTCCTCCGTGTTGAATGGCCTCAAGATCGCTTCCACCAATTCGGTCAACCACACCGATCCGTAGTCGACATTGAACAGGACCGAATGAACGTTGCTGAGGGCGTTCAGTCGGCCGGCGAACTCATGGGAAAACTCGTTGAGATCGGCGGAGTTCCGGCGTGTGAGCGAAAACAGCGCATTGACGCTGGCGAGGATGTTCTTGACCCGGTGGTTGAGCTCGTGGCGCAATTCCTCCTGATGCGCGATGTAACGGGCCAAGGCGTACTGGCGAATACGGGCGCGCAAAGCCGTATCGACCGAGGTGGTCATCTCGGTGGGATGCACCGGGCGTTGCTTGATGATCAGCTTCGAGCGAGGCATGAGCTCGAGAAGCCGGCCGGCGGCATTGTTGAGATGCAGCGCCGCGTCCAAGAGCACGATGATCGGCAGTTCCGACCAGTCGTCCTGCTGCGCCAGCATCTGGCTGACTAGCCCGAGCGACTTCTCGGTCAAACCTTCCTGGCTGACGATCAGAACCCCGGCCTCACGTGCCAGGCTGGTTTGAAATTGCGCCAGATCGTCGGCGACGTTCGCCGTGAAACCGGCGTCCGTCAGTACCTTATGGAGCGTGTCGCCATCGTTCCCGTAAGGTGCGTAGATCAGAACGGGCAGTTCGGCAGCCGACGGTATCCGGTCGAAATCCGCTTTCATCGCGTCGGCATCGGGGACGGACTGCCCGGCGGTGGCTGAACGAACTCCCTGATGCTGATGCCTTTGGTATCGATCTGCAATTGCCGGACATCGAGATCGTGCGGACCGTGGCGCTTCTTGACCACGGTGATCGTGCGGCGGACCACCGCCGGCCATTCGTACATGCGCAGAAACACCACCGTATCGCCGAGAAAGCTGACGTCGACGGCGGTGTCCATATTGTGGCCGAGCAGGCCGTGCTGGGCGACGATGAGGATGGTCAGGACACCGCGCCGCGAAAGATACTTCAGCAGCGTCTGGATCTGCATGATCGCTTCCTGCGGATTCGGCAGCGCGGCGAGGTAACCGGTGAAGCTGTCGATGACCACCACGCCGGCATTGTTGCCATCCGCCGATTGCTGGGCGATCTGCGAGAATTCGCCCTGCGAAATCGCGCCAGGATTGAAGTCCCAGAGTTCGAGCTTCCCATCGTCGCGATATTTGCGCAGATGCAGACCGAGCCCTTCGGAGCGCCGGAAAAAGGTCTCGACCCGTTCCTCGAACAAAAACAGCGTGACCGATTCACCACGCTCCAGGGCCGCATAAGCGTAAAGTGAAGCGAGGGTCGACTTGCCGGTGCCCGACTGACCGACGATGAGCGTCGTGGTGCCCGGCTCCATGCCGCCACCAAGCATCTCGTCGAGCGCGTCGACGCCCGACTTGATCAGATCCTCGCGGCTGGTCTCCGGTGTGAGTTCCGGCACGATCCGCGGAAACACCCGGACACCCCCGCCTGTCTGGATCGCCATGTCGTGATAGCCGTCGAAGAAACTCACGCCGCGCATCTTGCGGATATCGATCCGGCGGCGCGCCTGACCATATTCGGGCAGGTACTTTTCCAGGTGGAACAGGCCGTGCGCCAGACTTTCGACGACGGCATCGCCGCCGGCCTCCGGCGTCAGATCGATGAACAGGGTCGCGATGCCCTGTTTTCCGACCATTCGCTTGAACGACAGGATTTCCTCGTGAAACTTCTGGGTGTCGCGGCTGAGCTGGCGAATTTCGACGAGGGAATCGTAGACGATGCGCTTCGGCTTCACCCGGTCAATTGCCGCGTCGACGGCCTCGCGGGTCCGATCGAGACGCACATCCGAAGCGTAGAAGATCGTCTGATCGTCCTGCTTTTCGTCATGACGGGCCGCGTGCAGCTCCTCGATCTCGACCCCGTCGAGCGACCAGCCATGCGATGCCGCGATCTGCTCCAGTTCGGCCTTGCTCTGTGACAGCGACACATACAGAACCGGTTCGCCAGCGGCGGCGCCGGCGATCAGGAATTGCAGCGCAAAGGTGGTCTTGCCGGTGCCGGGTTTGCCCTGGAGCAGATAGAGATGCCGACCGGGAAGCCCGCCGCCCAGCACCGTGTCGAGCCCATCGATTCCGCTGGAAAATTTGCCATTGTTTTTGGCCGGCGACTTCGTGGCCGGTTTATTGGCCGATAGTTTCGTCGCCGGCTTTTTTTTCGGTGGCATCGCGATTCCGCTTTCCAGTGGGGTCGAGAGTGCGGACCATTTCGGCAGATCGGCGGCGTGTCAAGCTGACGCCTCACCGCCCAAGCGGGACCGCGACGCTCTAATTTTCGCGGGCGGGCGGCGGCCCGAAAAGCCGTTCCGGGCGTCGGCGGCCCGTCGCTTGCCCGGCTACGAATATTTTCGGGCTTCCAGCAGCCTATCGGCGCAAAAACGTGGCCGAGACGAGAAGGTCCCGCTTACGGTTAACCTTTCGGAAAACCGCGCTCACATAGAAAGGTTTGAATACTATAATTGGATGGTGACCATGTCGCTTCGTTCTCGTCTCTTCGTCTCGGTTCTTTTCGCCGCGTTCGTCGCCGCGCTGGCGGTCGGCATACCGCTTTTCCTCGGCGCAGACCGTCTGGTCGAGCAAGCGGCAGAGCGCGAACTTGGCATCATGCAGCGCAAGCTCGATCGCTCGATCGCCGCAGAGGTCGACAAGGCGCTCAGCCTCGCGGCTCTAGTGGCGCGCCAGCCAGCCGTAGGGCAGGCCGTCGCTTTCGACGATCGGCAGCGCCTGGCGGATATCTTCGTTCCCGGCTTTGACGCGATGAAGACGCAATACGGTGTGGAGCAGTTCCAGTTTCACACCCCTCAGGGCATTTCCTTCCTGCGCGTCCACAAGCCGGAAAAGTTCGGCGACGACCTGTCTTCGTTCCGCTTCACGGTCGTCGAGGCCAACGCCAACAAGATGCCGGTCATCGGGCTGGAGCGCGGCCGCGCCGGGATCGGTGTTCGAGCCGTCCACCCGATCGAATACAACGGACGCCACGTCGGCACCGTCGAATTCGGACTGGGCTTCGGACAGGAGTTCATCTCCGGCTTGACCGACAGCGCCGATGACGAGGCGGAGCTCTACATCTTCCCAATGGACGAAGTCGCGACCTTTGCCGCCAAGGATACCGCCGATGCCCGTTCGGCGGCGACCTTCCAAGGCGAGCCGCTGCTCGACGGTGCCACCTTGGCACGCGTCCGCGATGGCGAGACGGTTCCCACAACGTCTGTCATCGGCGGACAGCCCCATGTCGGTGTCGCCCGTCCGATCAAGGACTTCGCCGGCAATGTCTCCGGTGTGGCGCATCTGCTGACCTCGCAGGCGGCGCTGCAGGCCATCTCGAGTGAAATCAGCTGGACCGCCGCTTTCGCCGCCTTGCTCGCGATGGGACTGGCCATCGTCGTCGCGCTGTTCGTCGGTCGCCGTATCGGCGGCGCAATCAGCGGCATGGCCGACAGGATGTCCCAACTCGCCGGCGGTGATCTGACCACTGAGATTCCTGCCCTGGAGCAGAAGGACGAGATTGGCCGGATGGCGAATGCGGTGTTGGCGTTCAAGCAGGCGGCGTTGGAAAAGCAGCGGGTCGAGGCCGAGGCGGTGACGCGGCGCGAGGAGGCCGAGGCCGAGCGGCGCCAGAACGGCGAGCGCCAGCAGATGACGGCGCAGGAGCAGGAGCTGGTGGTCGGCGAGATCGGCTCGGGCCTCGCCAAGCTGTCGGACGGCGATCTGACCTATCGCATCGAACAGAGTTTCCCCGACGCCTATGTGAAGCTGAAGGACGATTTCAACGCGGCGATGGACGAGCTCAGCGAGACCATGTCGACGATCGCCGGCACGACGGGCTCGATCCGCTCGGGTACCGGCGAG
>NZ_JAYXIH010000084.1:0-6518 GCF_036016755.1 Aurantimonas sp. A3-2-R12
CAAATCTGATGAAACAGCCTTTCCCATGAAGCACCTCCTGCTCACAGAGAATCAAACCGAACATCAAATGGGAACCCGTCGATTCAAATTATTCGCCGGATGCTCTAGTTCCGCCACGCGGGCGTTATCCCCAGCCACCAGTGCGGACAGGATCTGCTTGCTGGCATCCTCTATGGAGACCATCTCCTTGCGCAGTAGGTCTCGAAGCGTGTCAGTCAGCTTGGGTGACACCGGCTCCGCGCTCTGTGCCAATGCGGAGCCGCCGATAGCAACACTTGCGGCGATCCCAAGCCATAGAGCGCCCCGAATGTTCCACGAACGCTTTCTGTCGGCGATCTTGTCCATCATCCTCTTGTCTCCTCTTCTTTATAGTCAATTGGCCTATTTCTGGAGCACGTAGCATCCGGGCCTATCCGCAAAGATTGGATAGCCGGACTTCGGATTGCCCATGTTCGGAGCGGCAGTCGATTCACGACTGGCCAGACTGGTTTGGTCAGAGGCGGCACGCGCTCCAGCCCCGAGCCTATTTGCGAAGGGTCAGTGTGATCCCTTCGGAATTGACGTACTTCCCGCCACCCAGGGGCTCGAAGGTGACACAGGTCTCGCCGCGGCGTGGACCGCTGATCATCACCATGCAGATGCCATCTGCGGAGTAGCTCCAACTCCCCGAACCAGACATGAGCAGAGATTTCATGCTGACGGTGCCATCCGATGCATAGATCATGTCGACTCTTATTCCCATGCGACTGGCGGTCAGCGTTCTACCCACGATCTGTTGGGAAATTTGCTGCGGGGTCAAAATCTCCGCGGCGGCGGACGACGTCGAGGCGGCGCCGAGCCAAATTGCTGAAAAAAGAAGAAGCCAAGGAAGTCGTGTCATTCGTCTCTCCGCTTGTCCGTTTTCCTCAGAGGTTATCTTGAAACCGCGAGATAGCGGTGGGTGGCGAAATCTGATGTTGGTCGTCCCGATTAGGGACCACATGATTTTTGACCTTAACAGAACCAGAATTTCATGTTAGTGAATAGTCGCAAACTAAAAAAGTCAAGCTGTATTCTAGGCTCAAGCCCGGGTCCTTTGGATCTGCGCGGGAGACTCCCTGCCCTCGCCGCTAACTCTTCGGTGGCGGGATATTATTGATCACAGCACGACAAATTGAGACCCCGCCATTTCGCGACGCGCAACATCAAAAATCTGAACAGCGAAAATGCGCTCGATCAAGGCATGGCGGTAAATCCCCCACTACACGTGTGGGGCAATCATTGAAGGTCGCCTGGCTCTCCGGAGCAGCGACGCCACGATAGGGGCGAGCTTTTTATGCGCTGGAAGCTGGGTTTGTTGCTCTTGGGCGCGGTGCTCCTCGGCGGGGGCGGTTATTTCGCGTGGCTCCAGTTCAAGCCCGCGGACCTGCCAGCCGGTTTCGCACAATCCAACGGACGCCTGGAAGCCGAACGGGTGGATATCGCGACGAAGTTTTCCGGCCGCGTGAAGGAGCTGCTGGTCGAGGAAGGCGACACTGTCACGGCGGGACAGGTCCTTGCGAGAATGGACACCGCCGAATTGGAGGCTCAGCTCCAGGAGGCCGAGGCGGCACACAATGAAAGCGAGCAACAGCTGGACCAGGCAATCGCGCTCCTTGCCCAGAAGAAGAGCGAACTGGCTCTCGCGGAGCAGGAATATGAACGGTCCCGTTCGCTCGGGGAGAAGGGTTACACGCCGCTGGAAAAGGTCGAGCAGCGGCAGTCGGCGAAGCTGACGGCCGCGGCTGCGGTCAGATCCGCCGACGCGGGGATAGAGCGGGCCAAAGCCGCCATCGCTGCCGCGGCTGCCAGGACCAAGCGCATCGCTGAGACCATGAAGGATTCCGTGCTGACCGCGCCACGGAGCGGGCGCATCGAGTACCGGGTCGCGCAACCGGGCGAGGTTCTGCCGGCCGGCGGCCGTATCCTGACACTTCTTGATCTGACGGACGTCTACATGACCATCTTCCTGCCGACCGACGAGGCCGGGCCGCTGGAGATCGGTGCGGAAGCTCGCATCGTTCCCGACGCGGCACCACAATATGTCGTGCCGGCGACCGTCTCCTTCGTTGCCGCGGATGCCCAGTTCACGCCGAAATACGTCGAGACCCAGAGCGAGCGTGAGAAGCTCATGTTTCGGGTCAAGGTGCGCCTGCCACCGGAAATCCTCACACGCTACGCGCAGAGGGTGAAAGCAGGCATCACGGGCATGGCATACGTCAGAATTTCGCCAGACGCGGAATGGCCCGAACGGCTCCGGGTCAAATTACCCGAGGTGGAAAGTCCAGGTGATGCCTGAGGTCGCGCCCCCTGTTGCGCAACTCGTATCGGTCAGCCACCGCTACGGGGCCGTGACGGCGCTCGATGATGTCTCGATAGACATATCCGCGGGCCGCATGATCGGGCTGATCGGTCCCGATGGCGTCGGCAAATCCACGCTACTCGGCCTCATTGCGGGGGTGCGAAAAATCCAGACGGGACAGGTCACGGTTCTGGGTGGTGACATGGCCGGCCGCCGCTACCGTGACGCGGCCTGCATGCGGATCGCCTACATGCCGCAGGGGCTGGGGCGCAATCTGTATCCGACACTGTCGGTCCGCGAGAATGTTGATTTTTTCGGCCGGCTTTTCGGTCAGTCCGCATCCGAGCGCGCCTGGCGGATCGATGACCTGCTGCACAGCACCGGTCTGCGTCCTTTTTCGGACAGGCCGGCCGGCAAGCTGTCAGGCGGCATGAAGCAGAAATTGTCGCTGTGCTGCTCGCTCATTCACGACCCGGATCTGCTGATCCTCGACGAGCCGACCACCGGCGTCGACCCCCTCTCCCGACGCCAGTTCTGGCAGCTGATCGACCGTATCCGCACGCGGCGTTCCCACATGAGCGTGATCACGGCGACCGCCTACATGGAAGAGGCGGAGGGGTTCGATCACCTGATCGCCATGGACGCCGGGAAAATCCTTGCGACTGGCACGTCGGCCGAGCTGAAGATCCGCACCGGCCGCGAGGCCCTCGAAGAAGCGTTCATCGCCTTGCTGCCGGAGGCCAAACGTGCGGGCCACACAGTGGTGGAATTGCCGCCAAGGGTCGTCCATGACGGCGTTCCGGCAATCGAAGCCAACGGCCTCACCATGCGGTTCGGAGATTTCACCGCCGTCGACCACGTGACCGTCACGATCGAACGCGGCGAAATCTTCGGTTTCCTCGGCTCGAACGGCTGCGGCAAGACAACCACCATGAAAATGCTGACCGGCCTGCTACCACCGACCGAGGGCACAGCCAGGTTGTTCGGAAACCCGGTCGACGCAAACGACATGGAGACCCGCCGGCGCGTCGGCTACATGTCGCAATCGTTCTCGCTCTACGGTGAACTCAGCGTCCGCCAGAATCTGGACCTGCACGCAAGCCTCTTCGACCTTCCCAGAGCCGAGTCCCCTGCCCGCGTGCGGGAAATGATCGAACGCTTCGATCTCGTCGATGTGGCCGATGAGTTGCCCGAGAGCCTGCCGCTCGGTGTGCGCCAGCGATTGCAGCTCGCCGTGGCGGTGATCCACAGGCCGGAAATGCTAATTCTCGACGAACCGACATCGGGGGTCGACCCGGTGGCGCGGGATGAATTCTGGCGCATGCTGATCGCTTTGTCTCGTGACGACGGCGTGACGATCTTCATCTCGACCCATTTCGTCAACGAGGCGGAACGGTGCGATCGTATCTCCCTCATGCATGCCGGCAAGATCCTGGCGATGGATGCTCCGGACGCCCTGCGTCAGGCGCGCGGTTCCGAGACGCTGGAGGATGCGTTCATCGGCTATCTCGAGGATGCGGCCGGCATCGATGAAACGGACGCGCAGAGCGACGTTCCACGGCGTGATGCTTCACCGGCCGCGGCCGCAACACACGCCGCGCCCCATTCCATCTTCGATGCGCGGCGCATGTGGGCCTTCGCGCGGCGTGAGGCGATGGAATTGATCCGCGATCCCATTCGCATCGCTTTCGCATTGCTCGGGCCGCTCGTGCTCGCGATCGCCATGGCCTACGGGATTTCATTCGACGTGGAGAAACTTACCTACGCGGTCCTGGATCAGGACCGGTCTCAGGAAAGTCGCGCATTCCTCGAGAATTTTTCCAGCTCCCGCTACTTCGACAAACGTCCCGAGATCAGCATCCGCGCCGAGCTCGACCAGCGCTTGCGGAGCGGGGAGCTGCGGTTTGCGCTCATTGTCCCCCCGAGCTTCGGGCGCGATCTGCTGGCCGGCCACTCACCGGATATAGGCGCCTGGTTCGATGGCGCGGTGACGTTTCAGGCAGAAACGTCGCGGGGTTACGTGCAAGGCGTGCTGGCCAGTTACCTGGCGGGGTCTTCCAGACGCGAGTCGGGCGGCCAACCCGTGACTCCAATCGCCGATATCGAAACGCGGTTCCGGTATAATCAGGCGTTCTTGAGCGTTTACGCCATCTCCCCAGGCGTCCTCATGCTGTTGATCTATATGTTCGCGACGATGCTGACGGCGCTCGGCGTCGTCAGGGAGAAGGAACTGGGATCAATCACCAATTTGTATGCCGCACCGGCCAGCAAGCTGGAATTTCTGATCGGAAAACAGCTGCCCTACATCGGCATCGCGATGGCGAGTTTCGCCAGTCTCGTCATCCTGATGTCGGGGTTCTTTCAGGTTCCGATTACCGGAAACTTTCTGGCGCTCCTGGTCGGCGCGATCCTCTTCGCCACGGCCGCCACTTCGCTGGGTCTGGTGATTTCATCCTTCGTCTCGACGCAGCTTGCGGCGATTTTCGGATCGGCCATCATCGTGATGATCCCGAGCCTGAACTTTTCCGGAATGCTCTACCCTGTTTCGACGCTGCAAGGCGCCGGACGTATCATCGGGCATGCCTTCCCGGCGCTATACTTTCAAAAAATCACCAGCGGCACGTTCAACAAGGGTCTTGGCTTCACCGATCTGTATCAGAGCTATCTCTGGCTTGCTGCCTTCTGTGTCATCTTCTGGATGCTCGCAACGTTCTTTCTGAAAAAGCAGGAAGCCTGATGCGCAAGCGATTGAAGAATATTTTTCGCCTGGGTGTAAAGGAACTGAACAGCCTTCGGCGCGATCCAGTCCTGCTGTTCCTGATTTTCTTCACCTTTACATTTGCGATCTACACGGTTGCGACCGGTGTGCAGACGGAATTGCGCAACGCCTCCATCGCCGTGGTCGACGAGGATCATTCCGACCTGTCGCGCCAGATCCGCGCGGCGTTTCTGGAGCCCTATTTTCAGGCGCCCGTCATCATCGCGCTCGATCGGATCGACCCGGCCATGGATGCGGGTCGCTACGCGTTCGTGATCGATATTCCCGTCAACTTCCAGACCGACGTGCTTTCCGGTCGCCGACCGCAAGTCCAGGTCAATGTCGATGCGACCGCCATGACCCTGGCCGGTAATGGTGCCGCCTATATTCAGACTATCATCACCAATCAGCTCTCCGAGTTCCTGAGCGGTTCGGGCAGAACGCCCACACCACCGGTCACCGTGACGATGCGCACGGCATTCAACCCGAATCTCGATTCGAGCTGGTTCATGTCGGTGATGCAGATCGTATCGAACATCACGATGCTGTCTCTGATCCTGTCGG
Organism: Aurantimonas sp. A3-2-R12; assembly: GCF_036016755.1. Taxonomy (NCBI): domain Bacteria; kingdom Pseudomonadati; phylum Pseudomonadota; class Alphaproteobacteria; order Hyphomicrobiales; family Aurantimonadaceae; genus Aurantimonas; species Aurantimonas sp. A3-2-R12. The sequence continues at coordinate 5,643 of NZ_JAYXIH010000084.1, forward strand.
GTGCCGCGGTGATCCGGGAGCGCGAGCGTGGCACGATCGAGCATTTGCTGGTCATGCCGGTTACACCGGGTGAGATTATGATGGCCAAGATTTGGGCCAACGGTCTGGCGATCGTGCTGGCGGTCATCCTGTCGCTATACGTCGTCGTTCAGGGAGTGCTTTCGGTCAGGATCAGCGGTTCGATCGCGCTGTTCGTTCTCGGTACGTCGGTGTTTCTCTATGCGATGACCGCATTGGGGATCGTGCTGTCGACCTTTGCCAACTCGATGCCGCAGTTCGCCCTTTTGGCAATTCCGTTCTTCGTCGTGATGAATATGCTCTCCGGCGGCACGTCACCGCTCGATGGCATGCCGCAACTGCTGCAGATCATCATGCAGGCAGCGCCATCGACCCATTTTACGAGCTTTGCGCAGGCGGTTCTGTTTCGCGGCGCCGGCATCGACATCGTCTGGCGGCAACTCGCTGCAATGGCCGTAATCGGAACCGTCTTGTTCCTTATGGCGCTGTCACGCTTTCGCGCAACCATGTCGGCCGCGCGGTAAGCGCGAATGATGCTCGGATTTCTCAACGCGGAGCCCATGCTGGAAAGACGGGCGGTGCGGCGTGACGATCCCCGTCATCGAGCCTCAGGGCCCAATACTGTCGACGTCCCGCCGAGCGGCTTGCCAACATCTCGAACGTTTTCCTGGCGGTGCCTGCGAATCGAACTTGGCAAACACCGAGGCCGCAGGATAGTTAGTGTTCAATTACTACAGGATGAAATTATCATGGCCGTTCGAAAACCCGCCCCCGAGCGCAAGGCCGAGATTTTGGAAGCGACATTGCGGCTGGCGGACGAGCTCGGCCCCGACCGCCTCTCCACCGAAGCGATCGCCC
>NZ_JAYXIH010000085.1:0-6407 GCF_036016755.1 Aurantimonas sp. A3-2-R12
AATCTGATGAAACAGCCTTTCCCATAGAGCACCTCCTGCTCACAGAGAATCAAACCGAACATCAAATGGGAACCCGTCGATTCAAATTATTCGCCGGATGCTCTAGTCCACGAGTGCGTTGACGCGCGACTGACGGAATTGATCCCACGAGTTCGCACCGTCGCCGATCGTCGAAACCTGCATTTGGGACGCTTTGATTTCCACCGCCCCGGGCGCTCGCTTCAGAAACTCATACGCAAACTCTTTGTTCGCTGCGGCGCCATCGGTCGGCTTCGAGTACGCCAGCATGAACGTGTAGCTTTGAAGCGCGACGTGTCGGATGAGCTTGCGCCCCATGCCCGCTATGGCGACTTCGGAAATGCCAACCCGGTTCAGCCGAGGCTCCCAGATTTCCGGCACTTCGTCTTCACTACCGAGACGGACACGCTCGGCAGCCGGTATCGGCGCCGGATACGACAGCTGGAGAAACAGGCGCACAGACCTGCCAAGTCGATCGTTTTCGCCGCGTGTGTAGGGCAGCAACGCCTTAAGCGCGAAGGTGTCGGGGGCTAAATGAATGCGCGCGGAGTTGTACGCCATCTTGAGCAGCCACCGCTTCAGGCGGTGAAAATCATAGGTGAAGGTGACCTTCTCATAGCGTTGTCGGATGACCGAGAACTGATCATCGAACTCCCGGCAAATGTAAGCATCTAGGTCGGACATGAAGCCGTTATTGCAACGGCGACACACGTCCTTCAGACTCGGTTCGCCCTTTATGTCCTTGCCCAGACGCCTCAGCCAAAAGACGTGGCTAGCTTTATTGGCTTTCTGCAATCGCTGATGAAGAGCCGTAGGAAAAAGGTGTTCCCGCGTACGTGGCTCTCTGGTTAGGCCGCAGTAAGCGCACTCCCAGGTGTCGGTCATTTAGGGCCTTCGTATCGATCAACACCCATGCGGGACGATGCCGGATTGATTGGACCAACCGCGTAGTCTTCTAGCTTCCCACTGCGTAGGATTTGGACCGGAAGTTTGCTAGCCGTTGCAAGATCGCTAAACTCGTGAGTACCTTCGTTCAAAATTCGTTGATCATAGGTCTGCCGTATGTCGCAGAATTTCGCTTGGCGAAGTGGTTTCAGCCCGAAGGCCATTCTCAAGGAATTCGACAAGATTCGCACCCTCGGCCTGGCCAATACGTCGTTTCTCGCCCAAGAGTACGAGTATTGGCTGCCGATCTTAATCACCGCCCTGAAAACCGCAAATGGCGTGGACGAAGTCGAGAAGAACGGGGCGATCCGGCGAGCACTAAACGACCGCACCGTCGATCTAAACAAGCAGAACGTTTTTCCCGACCACTGCGAGCGCCATTACCAGCAGCTACTGGCGCGACCCTCGATCGACTACCGCCTGTTCGCCTCGATCACCTACCATGGCCCCAAGCTCATCAATTGGCTCGCCGATGAGGGTAAGCGGGTCTTTTGGGGTCCCTCAGAAAAATCGAAGTTCATGATCAAGGCTAACCGAGCCCGAGCTGACACCCAGGAACGGCGCCACAGGCAGGGCGTGCGTGATCCAGCCGACACTCTCGACCCCATCATCGTGCATGTTACTGCGCGCGACATCCACAGCGCCTACGAGAGCGGCATCGAGACGTTGGATCGCCTTCGTGGCCTTCTCAATCTCTTCACCAACAGACGTGTCGGCCCAAAGCACTCTTGGTACACCGATGGACCGCACGCGATAAATCGCTTCCGGCTAGGTCCCTATCAGACCATCCACAAGCCCGATGGAGGTCTTGCCGCGGAGATATTCTGGTATGAGCCGCGGTGGGTCCACGAAAGGGCCTCGATGACCTCGCCAATGGGTGACATCGGCCGAAGCCAGAAGGCGATTATGGGCTGGTGGCACAAAATCCAGCACTCGCCATTCCGCAAAGAAATCGTGTCCGGGTTAGTTCGATACTGCCGGGCTCTTGATCAGCACGACCACGACGCCTGCCTGTTAGGTCTTTGGCAGGCGGTTGAACAGCTTGCAGGAACGTGCCGGGCTGACTACGACAGCACGGTGCGCCGGGCAGCAAAGGTCGAGAGCAACACCCTGATTGGCCACCAACTCGCGCAACATTTGCGAATTCGCCGCAACGGCAACGTTCATGCGGCCAGATCGCCAGGAGAGGATGAGCGCGACATGATCCTCTTCCAGGCGGAGAGATTGGCCGGAGAATTCTTGCTCTTTCACATTCAGAACAAGATGAAGTTCAAGTCACACCAGGAGCTGGTGGCTTTCCTCGATACCTAGCCGCAACCCGCACAGCTCGCTACCGCCTCATCCGGACAAGCCTACTGACACGGAAGCATTGTAGATTCCCCGTTCCTTCTCTATCTGTTTTCAGCTGCGGGAGAGGTTTACTGGATGTTGCGGCAGATTGACTACGAAGGCTTCGCAATCGACCCCGAGTTGGTGGTGGCGTTGGTGAGGAACCAGGGCGCCAAGAAGATGCGGCAATAGAGACCTGCGCCACCGCCGGAGTGAGAGACTATCGGGTGCAACGTCGGCGGAATGCCCCGTTTGGTCAACGGTGTTCCGGAAACGGACCGTCATCTTCCGGCCCGAAACAGACTACCCTGTCACGAGCATCTGGGGTCGCCTAGGGTTCAAAAAGAACTCCCCCCTACCGCAGCAAGCCCTTCACCACCGTCGAGGCCTTGCCGATGTCGAGCTTGCCGGGAAAGCGTTCCTTGAGGGCGTTCATGCAGCGGCCAACATCGCGCAGGCCCTTTGCGTCGGTCTCCTCGACCACCTGCCGGCAGGCCCGTTCCATTTCGCTCGGGTCGAGCTGCGGCGGCAACAGATCGCGGATGACGGCGATCTCGTCGCGCTCCTGTTCGGCCAGTTCCAGCCGGCCGCTGTCCTCGTAGTCCTTGGCGGATTCGACCCGCTGCTTGATCATCTTGACGAGGATGTGCAGCACCTCCTCATCGCCGACCGGGTCGCGCCCGGCATTGCGATTGGCCACGTCGCGATCCTTGATCGCCGCGTTGATCAGCCGCAGGGTCGAGATGCGGCGTTTGTCCTGGCTTTTGGTCGCTGTGTTCAAAGCGTCCGCGAGATGCTCGCGCATGGTGGTGACTTTCGCGTTTCGTCAAATCCGCCCGCGCGGACCGAAGTCGGCCAGCGTGGCGCGTAATCGACACCTGTTCTTCACGTAGGTAAAGCCCCGGTGCCCCTACAAGCCGGGGCGGGCTTCGATCTTGACTGGGCCTGTCTCTCAATTGCATCGGACGTGGCGCCCGAATATGCCGCACCGGCGACCATCCGCCAATGACGACGCCGCCTCTTGCAGTGCAATGCGGCGCGGATGTAGAGAATTGCCGGGCGGGGCGCAAGGGCGGTTGCGCCAAGGCAGCCATGCGCCGATATCATGGCGAACCGACGCAATGCCTGGCAGATAGCGCCCCGATTGTGGCAATGCGCGGGCATATCCGACGACTGAAAGGTGAGACCATGACCGACGGCTGGACGACGCGCAAGACAACCGCGCTCCTCGTGCTCGCGGACGGAACCGTGATCGAGGGCTTCGGCCTCGGCGCGTCCGGCGCGATCGAGGGCGAGGTCTGCTTCAACACCGCATTGACCGGGTATCAGGAAATTCTCACCGACCCCTCCTACAGCCGCCAGATCGTCACCTTCACCTTCCCGCATATCGGCAATGTGGGCGCCAATGCCGAGGACCAGGAAGACCTGACCCCGGCCAAGGCGTCCGGGGCCGTCGGCGCGATCTTCAGGGCCGACATCTCCGAACCGTCGAACTATCGCTCGTCGGGCCATCTCGACGCATGGCTGAAGGAGCGCGGCGTCATCGCGCTGTCGGGCGTCGACACGCGGGCGCTGACGGCGCTGATCCGCGAGACCGGCATGCCCAACGCGGTGATCGCCCACGATCCGGACGGAAACTTCGACCTCGACGCGCTAAAAGCCCGCGCGGCGGCCTGGGGCGGTATCGTCGGGCTCGATCTGGCCAAAGAGGTCGGCAGCGGCGACACCACCGTCTGGGACGAAAAACCCTGGGTGTGGAACGAAGGCTATGCGGCCGAGGCCGCGCCGCGCTACACGATCGTGGCGATCGACTACGGCACCAAGCGCAACATCCTGCGGCTGATGGCCGGCCAGGGCGCCAAGGTCGTTCTCGTGCCGCCGACGGCGAGCGCCGAGGAAATCCTCGCGCACGAGCCGGACGGGGTGTTCCTGTCGAATGGTCCCGGCGATCCGGCCGCGACCGGCGATTACGCCGTGCCGACGATCAAGGCGCTGGTCGACAAGGGCGTGCCCGTATTCGGCATCTGCCTCGGCCACCAGATGCTGGCGCTGGCGCTCGGCGGGCGGACCGAAAAGATGCACCAGGGCCATCACGGCGCCAATCATCCAGTCAAGGATTTCACTACCGGCAAGGTCGAGATCGTGTCGATGAACCACGGCTTTGCGGTGGCCGCCGATTCACTCCCCGCCGGCGTCGAGGAAACCCACCGCTCGCTGTTCGACGGCTCGAACTGCGGCCTGCGCGTTGCCGGCAAGCCGGTGTTCTCGGTCCAGCACCATCCGGAGGCCTCGCCCGGCCCGCAGGATTCGCACTATCTGTTCCAGCGGTTTTTCCGGATGATCGACGATCACAAGGCCGGCAAGATCGCCGCCTGAGCCTGGCCCCCGTCAAAAAAGCCCAAACGCATGAAGGCGCCGGAGCGATCCGGCGCCTTCATGCTGTCTATCTATAGGTGTCGGTCCGTCGGCGGGCTTACGCCGCGCGGAACCGCATCAAGAGCCGCTTCATCCAGCTGCGGAAGCCGCAGCTGAAGGTGGCGTGACGGTGCAGGTCGTCCCTGCCCCGGTCGCCGCCATAGGAAGAGCGGCCGACGATGATATCCGCTAACATGTTCGCGCTCCTCGTTCGATGTTGGCACCCTAGCGCCCGAAGCCTTCCATCCGATTAACTTCAACCTGAAGGAATGATCGTCGCCCGATTGCAATCCATTCATAAATGCGCACTCTGTGCGTCAAGTCAAGCAATCATTGCGCACGAGGTGCATTTTTCGGGGGCGTCGAGCAAGCGAAACCGTGACCGTCGAATCGACTTTGCCAAGGCGACGATCTAAGCAGGCCCGGCTTTCTCGAAGCTGGTCGCCGCGGCGGCGCGGCCGCACGACGTGGCTGCATGGAGGGGAGTTCCGATGGACCCGGAGGCTTTTCGAACCTGGCGCAAGTCGCTCGGGCTGAAGCAGAAGGACGCCGCCGAGCGGCTCGGCCTGAAAAAGCGGGTCATCCAGTATTACGAAAAGGGCCACCGCGACGGCAAGGCGGTGGAAATCCCCAAGACCGTCGAACTCGCCTGCCTCGCTTTGTCGCTCGGCTATGACAGCTATGACGGGAGTTTGCCGCGAGGCGCGGCGGCGCGCCCGGCATCCGACGCGGATTGAGCGGCGATCCACCCGATCCATCAGGAGAGGCTCATCGCGACCCCTCGGTCGTCGCCGGATGCCGAGCCGTGGCCTCGGCATCGACCTTTTGCTTGTTTGCCTTCCTGACAATGTCCTGCAGCGCCGTCCTGGCCCCATCATCGATCGCAACCGCACCGGGACAGGAATCCGATGTCGCATCGAGCAGGGTTTTCGCGGCTTTTGCGAACGGAGCATTCGCGGCTTTGAAGGCAGGAGCGGATGAAATGCCGGTCGCCGCCCGATCGCGAAGCCGCCTTGCAATTCCGCTGGATACGTAACCGTCAACGCCAGCATTGCACGCGGTATCAACCAGAACTTTCAAGTGGATGGGCAACCATTCCTCGAAAGATGGGCCGTCCTTTTCCAGCCGGCGCCAGGCATCGACTGTTGCCCCGTCCTCCTCCGGGGTTCGCGCATCCATCCTCAGCACGTCCAGACGCCTCAGAAAGATATCCTTCCGATCACCCTCGGGAATGGCTTTCGCCCATGCTTCGATGAGGCCGCTCAAATGCTCGGTGCCGAGGGGAACGAGATCATCGTCCGAAAAAGTCTTTGGCCGGACGACCGGTGCGGCCTCCAGGTTGGTGATGAAAGCCCTCTGGACATCTAGCGCGGCGCCCGGAACAGTTCGCCAGGAAAAAACGTTCGCCAGCGATGTCCCCTGCAACTGCGCGCTGTGCAGCGACGCCCCTTGCAGTTGCGCCCCGTCCAGCGAAGCCCCTTGTAGCTGCGCGCCCCTCAGCGACGCACCCTGCAGCTGCGCATCTTTCAGCGACGCCCCTTGCAGCTGCGCATCTTTCAGCGACGCCCCTTGCAGCTGCGCATCTTTCAGCCACGCCCCTTGCAGTTGCGCCCCGTCCAGCGACGCCCCCTGCAGCTCCGCCCCAAGCAGCGACGCCCCCTGCAGCTGTACCCCGTCCAGCCAGACCCCCTGCAGCTCCG
>NZ_JAYXIH010000086.1:0-5957 GCF_036016755.1 Aurantimonas sp. A3-2-R12
TGCCGCGGCCGCCGGCGTGGATCTGGCTCTTGACCACATAGACCGGCCCCGGCAACTGCCGCGCCGCGGCCTCGGCCTGCGAGGCCTCGGTGATCGCCACGCCCGCCGCGACCGGCGCCCCAAAACCCTTGAGAACTTGCTTGGCCTGATATTCGTGGATGTTCATGTCTGGGAAATCCCCCCGGATGATGGTGATTGGCTATTTGATTCTGGGCAGCATCTTCTTGAAGGAGGGCGTGCCGGCCTTGCCGAGCCATTCGAAGACGACCATCTCACTGGTGACGATGCCGACGCCGGCCGCACCGAGTCTCTGTAGGCAGGCGTGTTCGCTCTCGGCCGATCGCGACGCTGTCGCGTCCGACGCGACGAAAACCTGATACCCCGCCTCGAGCAGGCTTGCGGCAGTCTGCACGACGCAGATATGCGCTTCCATTCCCGCCAGGATGATCTGGTGCCGTCCAAGAGCGGTCAGGGCTGACGAAAACGCGCTGTCTTCCATGCAGGAAAAATGCACTTTCTCGAAGACTGGGAAGCCAGTAGCGACGGACGCGAGCTCGGCCATCGTATGGCCCAGCCCCGCCGGATATTGCTCGGTCAACAGCACCGGGACACCGACTTCGCGCGCGGCCTCGATCAGCAGTCCGGCATTCTTCAAAGTTCGCGCTGGCGCTAACATGGCTGGAACCAGCCGTTCCTGCATGTCGATAACGACGAGAGCGGAATCCTTAGCTCTGATCAACATGCATTCTGTCCTCCCTTTCGACAGATAAAACCATCGGTAAACGTCCGTCAACTGGTATGCCAAACGCCAGATACCGTCAAGAGAATGTCGGGAATATCAGCTATTCCGGTACTTAGAACCCCTGTAATCCTTAGGTTTCCGCATTCCAACGGGGAATTCCCCAATTGCCCATTGACGCGTCAGCGCTCCGATGTATGGTATACCACATAAGGCACACGCAAGCGGCTCGATGCCGTTTCGACAGATGCCGGGGTGCGAAGCAGGGGAGGCGTTCGGACTGTGTCGATTACCAGCAAGCTGACGCCGATCGCCGTGAACTTCACGCTGAAGGATCACACCTACGACGTGCTCCGCGAAGCCATCCTTGACATGAATATCTACGACGAAGGCGCCGATCTGCGTCTCGATGAGCGCACCATCGCCGGACAGTTGGGAATATCGCGCACACCCATTCGCGAAGCCTTGGCGCGATTGGCGCAAGAGGGTTTTGTGGAAATCCTCCCGCGCAAAGGGGTGTTCGTCAAGCGCAAGTCCATGAACGAAGTGCTGGAGATGGTCGTCACCTGGGCGGCGCTGGAAAGCATGGCGGCCCGGCTCGCCGCGGAGCGCGCCTCAACGGCGGAACTCGGCTCCTTGCGCAAATTCGCGATGAAGCACAGCACCCATGCCGCGCGCGCCGACATCGAGGAATATTCGGAAGCCAATATCGTGTTTCACCAGCGCATCCTGGAACTCTCCGGCTGCGCGCTGCTCAAGTCGACGGCTGACGGTCTGTTCCAGCACATGCATGCCGTGCGCCGGCGGGCGATGGGCGAAAACGATCGGGCGACGCGATCGGTGGTCGACCACATGGAGATCGTCGAGGCGCTCGAGGCGCGCGACGCCGATGTCGCCAGCCGCCTGGTGCGCGAGCACACCATGAAGCTGCATGATCATGTGCGGGCCGCCTGGGTTCGCATCGAATCGCTGAATCGTAAACGCATTGAGGCCGGGTGAACGGTTTCGCATGTCACAGAGGGAGTCGACTGCGAGGTCGACCCAGCCGAAGGGCTTCCGGGAGGAAACAGAATGTCAGCAGTAGCGAAAAGCACGGAAACGGATGTCGCTGAGGCCGATGCGCAGCAGGCGCTGACGGATGGGTTTCACCTTGTCATCGACGCGCTCAAGCTCAACGACATCAATACGATCTATGGTGTTCCGGGCATCCCGATCACCGATTTCGGCCGCATGGCGCAAGCGGAGGGGATGCGCGTCATCTCGTTTCGGCACGAACAGAATGCCGGCAACGCCGCGGCCATCGCCGGTTATCTCACGCAGAAGCCCGGCATCTGCCTGACGGTTTCGGCGCCTGGCTTCCTGAATGGTCTGACGGCTCTGGCGCACGCCACCACCAATTGCTGGCCGATGATCCAGATTTCCGGCTCGTCCGAGCGCGAAATCGTCGATCTTCAGCAGGGCGACTACGAGGAGATGGACCAGCTGGCGATCGCCAAACCGCTGTGCAAGGCCGCCTACCGCATCCTGCACGCCGAGGATATCGGCATCGGCATCGCCCGGGCCATCCGGGCGGCGGTCTCGGGGCGTCCCGGCGGTGTCTATCTTGATCTGCCCGCGAAGTTGTTCGGTCAGGTCATGGACGCCGCGGCCGGTGCCAAGTCACTGGTCAAAGTCATCGATCCGGCCCCCAAGCAACTGCCCGCGCCGGATGCCGTCGCCCGCGCGCTGGAGGTGATCAAGGGGGCGAAGAAGCCATTGATCATCCTCGGCAAGGGCGCCTCCTATGCCCAGGCCGACGACGAGATCCGCGCGCTGGTCGAAAACAGCGGCATTCCCTACCTGCCGATGAGCATGGCCAAGGGACTGCTTCCCGATACGCATCCGCAATCGGCGGGCGCCGCGCGCTCGCTGGTGCTCAAGGAAGCCGATGTCGTCGTGATGATCGGCGCCCGCCTCAACTGGCTGCTGTCGCACGGCAAGGGCAAGCAGTGGGGCTCCGAGCCGAAGAAATTCGTCCAGATCGACATCGAGCCAAGGGAAATGGACAGCAATGTCGAGATCGCGGCCCCGCTGGTGGGCGATATCGGCTCCTGCGTGTCCGCGCTGCTTGGTGGCATGGGCGGAAACTGGCAAGCGCCGCCCGCCAGTTGGACCGACATGATCCGGGAGAAGGTCGAGGCCAACGTCGCCAAGATGGCGCCGCGGCTGATGAACAACAATTCGCCGATGGATTTCCATGGTGCGTTGGGTGCCTTGAAGACGATCATCAAGGAGCGTCCCGACGCCATCCTCGTCAATGAGGGCGCCAACACGCTGGATTTCGCTCGGTCGATCATCGACATGTACAAACCCCGCAAGCGGCTCGACGTCGGCACCTGGGGCGTCATGGGCGTCGGTATGGGCACCGCCATCGCGGCAGCGATCGAGACCGGCCAGCCGGTGCTGGCGGTCGAGGGCGACAGCGCCTTCGGTTTCTCCGGCATGGAGGTGGAGACGATCTGCCGGTACAATTTGCCGGTGTGCATCATCGTCTTCAACAACAACGGCATCTATCGCGGCACCGACGTCAATCCGACCGGCGGGGCGGACGCCGCGACGACCGTCTTCGTCAAGAATGCTCGCTACGACAAGATGATGGAAGCGTTCGGCGGCGTCGGCGTCTACGCCACGACGCCGGACGAATTGCGCCGCGCCGTCAACGAAGCGATGGATTCCGGTAAGCCTACCCTCATCAACGCGGAGATCGACGAAAAGGCCGGCACCGAAAGCGGCCGCATCGGCAATCTCAACCCACAAAGCGTCGTTGCCAAGAAATAGCGTCAACGCCGCCGATTGAACTCAGAACAGCAGGTACCCGCCATGAAGGCACTGGAAGGCATCAAGATCCTGGATTTCACCCATGTCCAGTCCGGACCGACCTGCACGCAATTGCTGGCCTGGTTCGGAGCGGACGTCATCAAGGTGGAACGGCCGGGCGTGGGCGACGCGACGCGCAAGCAGTTGGTCGACGTACCGGGTGCCGATAGCCTCTATTTCACCATGCTCAACCACAACAAGCGGTCGATCGAGCTGGATTCCAAGAACGTCACCGGCAAGGAAGTGCTGACCCGGCTGGTCGAGGAATGCGACGTCCTGGTGGAGAACTTCGCGCCCGGCGCGCTGGATCGGATGGGCTTTTCCTGGGAGCGGATCCAGGAGATCAACCCCCGCATCATCATGGCCTCGATCAAGGGCTTCGGTCCGGGTAAATATGCCGACTGCAAGGTCTACGAGAACGTCGCGCAGTGCGCTGGCGGCTCGGCTTCGACGACCGGTTTCCTCGACGGGCCGCCTTTGGTGACCGGCGCGCAGATCGGCGATTCCGGCACGGGACTGCATTTGTGTCTCGGTATCGTGACCGCCCTGTTCCAGCGCGAGAAGACGGGGCGCGGCCAGAAGGTCTCCTGCGCGATGCAGGACTCCGTGCTCAATCTTGCCCGGGTGAAACTGCGCGATCAGCAGCGCCTGGAAAAGGGTCCGTTGAAGGAATACTCGCAGTATGGCGAGGGCATCCCCTTCGGCGAAGCGACGCCGCGCGCCGGCAATGATTCCGGTGGCGGCCAGCCCGGCCGCATTCTCAAATGCAAAGGCTGGGAACAGGATCCCAACGCCTACACCTATTTCATCATCCAGGCCGCGGCATGGGAGAAGGTTTGCGACGTCATCGACAAGCCGGAGTGGAAGACCCAGGCAGGCTATGCCAAGCCGCCGGAGCGGCTCGACAAGCTCAACGAGATCTTCTCGACCATCGAGGAGTGGACCAAGACGAAGACCAAGTTCGAGATCATGGATATCTGCAATCCGCTGGACATTCCTGTCGGGCCGATCCTTTCCATGAAAGAAATCGCCGAGGATGAAGGGCTTTACGCGACCGGAACAATGGTCCGCGTCGCTCATCCCGAGCGCGGCGAATATCTCAGCGTCGGCTGCCCGATCAAGCTGTCGGACAGCCCTGCGGAAGTGCTCCGCTCGCCGCTGTTGGGTGAACACACGGCGGAAATCCTGTCGGATGTGCTTGGCTATCGCGGCGACGACCTCAAACGGGTCATCGGCTCGGGCGCCGTGGGAGACGTCAAGGCGGAAGCAGCGGAATAAAACGGACGCAGCGATAAAGCCGTGCCGTTCAGGGAGGAAATATGCGTATCGTAGTTCACGGCCAACAAGCCTTTGGAAAGGCCGTTCTGGAACGGTTGCTGGAGCGCGGCGAAGATGTCGTCGCGGTCTGCACCGCCCCCACGAAGGAAGGCAAGCCAGAGGACCCGTTGGCCGAGCTGGCCCGGGAAAAGGGGATCGCGCTGCATCAGCCGGCTTCGTGGAAGACACCCGAAGCGCTGGAATTGATGCAGTCCTTCGACGCTGACGTCTGCATGATGGCCTATGTGCTGCTGTTTGTGCCGGAGGCGGTGCGCGACGCGCCGAAATTCGGAACGTTCCAGTATCACCCATCGCTGTGCCCCCATCATCGTGGGCCGAGCTCGATCAACTGGCCCATCGCGATGGGCAGGGAGCAGACTGGACTCACCATCTTCTGGCCCGATGACGGGCTCGATGAAGGTCCGATCCTGCTGCAGAAAACCTGCGCGATCGGACCGGACGAAACCTTGGGCGACGTCTACTTCAAGAAGCTTTTCCCGATGGGCGTCGACGCCATGATGGAGAGCCTCGACCTGGTGAAGGCGGGGGTTATCCTCAAGCACGACCAGCGGCTCGACCAAGGCTCCTACGAGAGCTGGTTCAAGAAGGCGAACGCGGAAGTCGACTGGGCGAAGCCGGTCGCCGACCAGTACAACATCATCCGCGCGGCCAACCCGGCGCCAGGCGCCTGGACGACCCACAAGGGCGACACCGTCCAGATCTACGACTCGGCCCGCGCCGACGGCGAGGGAACGGCTGGACAAATCGTCGAGGTCTCGGCGGAAGGCGTAACCGTTCAGGGTAACGGTGGCCGCATCATCATCAAACGCGTTCGTCCTGCGGGCGGAGACAAGCAGCCGGCGGCCGACTGGGCCGCATCGGCGGGCCTTTCCGCCGGCGACATCCTCGGATCATAACTCGGGAAAAGATATTATTATGGCGTTCAAGACCGACATTGAGATTGCCCGCGAGGCGAAGAAGCTGCCGATCCAGGAGATCGGGGCGAAGCTGGGGATCGGGCTCGAGGATCTGGTGCCTTACGGGC
>NZ_JAYXIH010000087.1:0-5678 GCF_036016755.1 Aurantimonas sp. A3-2-R12
TTTCTTCATGGCGTTGCTCTCCTCAGTGGAATCGGCACCCCGAGCCTAACGGCTCAAGGCGGGCAACGCCGCCCACTTCAGAGTTTCAACAGAGACCGGGACATTCCCTTGCGGTTGCGGGCGCGGTTCTCATCGAAGGTCATGTCGAGCACCCAGTGGCGGCTGTTTTCGATCGACCAATGTGCCCGGGCGGCCTTCAGATAGGCTTCGGCGCTCAGCGGCCGCGAGGCCAGATGATAGTGCCGGGTCGTAGTTATCTTGCCGGCACGGGTGCCTGTGGCCTCGACCATGGCGAGGCAGGTCAGGCCCGGCGGCAAGGACTGGCTCGCCCGAGGCTCTTTTCGGTCCTCTCAGCCAGGACAGGTCGTGGCTATGGGTGACGGCCAGCAACGCCATGTCCGGCTGCTCGCCAAGCGCGAGACGCAGGCCAGGCGTCCGGTGGGCGGTCAGGTCGCGGACAAGACTATCAGACAGCGGCTTGCCATCTTCCTCCGCGTCCTCGACCTCGGCGCAAGGCGTCGATGCACTCGATCTCGGTCTCAAGCTACCCAAACCGCTGATCCACGTCATCGGGCAGTTCCTCGGCGCTGTCGTACCGCTCCGTCAGCGCGTCATATTCCTCCTGCGCGGCGGCGTAACCGTTACGACCCGTTAACCGTCGTTCTGTGGAAAACCGGCGACGCCCTTGATCGTCTCGGTGGATCCCGCAGGTTTACGATGGGGAGGGGGACGTATGGAGATGTTTCGGCATGACTGTTGATATTGAAAACATCGCTGCCACGCTGGCTGACGACGCGACGATCAGCGATGATGAACTCATCCGACTGATTATCGACCTGTGTGCGGCCGGGGGGCGAACGAACGTCGTCAATCTTGAAAAATACAAGATTCGAAAGGTGCTCGAGGCGTGCGCGAGGCTTCGTGATCTGGAATGGAGCGGATCAGCCTCTACCCTTACGCACCGCCGTTCCCGCTGAGCAAAGCTTGGCAGAGACGCGCCAGATCCTTTCGGGCAAACGTGGCGAAACGGGAACCGTTTCAAGGCGTCGACGTTTAGGACGATGAATTACGCCCAAGCGAATACAAAAGGCTCCGCGCAAAGCGATGACCACAAAACGGTCCTCGTCGTTGAGGACGAGTTGTTCATTCGCATCAACATTGCCGACTATCTCCGGGACTGCGGCTTCCATGTTATCGAAGCCTCCACGGGCGACGATGCAAAGGCAGTCATCGAATCCGACCGGACGATTCACGTCGTCTTTTCCGATGTTCAGATGCCTGGCGAACTCGACGGGTTTGGCCTTGCCCGTTGGATACGCCAGCATCGACCGGACCTCCATGTCATCCTGAACTCCGGCATGGTCAACGCGGCGGAGAAGGCCGGTGATCTATGCGAAGACGGCCCGCTGATGGCCAAACCCTATGATGAAGCGCAGGTTGTGGCGCGCATCCAGGAGATGTTGCGCGCCGCAAATCAGCGCGAACTATAATAAGCATACCTTGGCGGAAAGGCGAGGAACGCAATACCAAGCCCCGCATGACGATCATGCGCGGTTGTGCTTAATGCATTCCTAACAACGGTCTGATCTCGGGAATTCTCACCGCGGCCAATACCGCAAACGCGGTCTTTCCGCCCGCAACCGATAAGCCGCCTACCGAACAGCTGGGATGACCGAAGTGCCGCAGTTGCGCCATTGCAACCGAGCGCGAGGATTGACGTGTTTCGATTGGATCGCGCACCGCCCACAGGTCCGACGTTCACGGAAGGTTTTTAAGGCGCGATCGAGTTGACCAGAGAAGCCACATTCACCACACAGCGGGTTCATAAGTCCGGCTCGTCGGGACACAATGATCAATCGATCGGCGAATGAAATCGAGACGGTGGCGGTGCCTCTGGCAATTTCGGTGGTGGCGTCGGCAGCGGCGGCACAGGCGCATCTGGTGAAGCTGGCACAGGTGCCGCTGGCGGCGGGATTGGAGCCGGCGCGTCCGGTGGAGCAACAGCAGGCGGAAACGGTAATGCAGGTGGAATGGGTGTAAGCGGTGCTGCAGGCGGTGAGGCCCAGGGCAATGTATACGTGAGCTCGGAGACCAATTTCGGTCGTGCCATTTCCGCGATCCGACCTCCGAGAACGACATTGACGCCTTGGCAAACGCGTCGTCAGTCACGGTTGTTGACGTCGAAGGGGAGGTTCAAGGCAAGAACGCTGCCGCCCTCGACAACGCGGTCGCTGACAATGAGGAGGACATCGCAGCGCTTCAGGCGGCGATCGAAGCCGATGCAGAACTTTCGGCAGCGCTCGATGCGCAGAATGTCGATGTTTCGTCGGTCGTCGCGTTAGAGACCAACGCGGACGGCAGCGTGACCGTTTTCTCGCGCTAACGATCCCTCAGAGCAAAGATTCTTGAGAAACCCTAGGCCACCTCTAGCGAACCGATACTGACATGGAATGTCGCCGCTCGCAGACGTGCAGTCTGCGAGCGGCCCTTTGAGCCAAACTTCCATACTCAGATTTTGCCATTCGTCANCAGACGTGCAGTCTGCGAGCGGCCCTTTGAGCCAAACTTCCATACTCAGATTTTGCCATTCGTCATTTCTCCTGATCGTCGGCAGCAAGCACCTGAACCAGGGCGCTGATTGCAGCGCGCACCTTGGCATCTTCGATCTTCATGAACGCACTGGCCTCCCGATACGCGGCAGGGTTGAGATCGGCAATCTCCGTTTCGACATCGACGTCATCGACCCCTTCAAAGAAGTGCTCGACGGGGACCGATAAGGCGCGGCCTGCCCGGTAAAGTGTAGAAGCTGCGAGTCGATTTGCGCCCTTC
This sequence comes from Aurantimonas sp. A3-2-R12, assembly GCF_036016755.1. Taxonomy (NCBI): domain Bacteria; kingdom Pseudomonadati; phylum Pseudomonadota; class Alphaproteobacteria; order Hyphomicrobiales; family Aurantimonadaceae; genus Aurantimonas; species Aurantimonas sp. A3-2-R12. The sequence goes on from NZ_JAYXIH010000087.1 coordinate 2,830, forward strand.
TCATATTTCTGGACCTGCTGAAACGTCACACCTAGACGCTCGGCAAGTTTTACTTGGCTCATGCCGACTGCAGTCCGGCGGATTTTAAGTTTTCGGCCGACCGCCACGTCGATCGGATCGTGGGGACCCGCTCGCCTTCCCGAGCGGTCCTTTCGATTCCCACTTCCCGGAGCAGATGAAGCCACTATGAGAAGCGTCCCTTGTCACTGCCTCTGTCGAGGGTAAAGCGATCTGACGCGTGCCTCGTGTTTTGGTTGGCGGGGTCAGTCAGCCGTTTCGTCCCAAGGCTCGCTATGAGTGCCGCAACTGCAAGCCACGCATAGGCAGGTGGCGAACGCACTTCCCACGATCGCAATGTGGCCATCGAAACTTCGAGCATGCGTGTCAGACCCTTCCGGTCGGTTTCGAGCACGCTCAGCGCACGCTGGATCTGGTCGCTGAACTGATCAGGCATGTTCGTTTGTAACGCCAGCGCAGATTGCAATCAATGCGCCTGACGGCAATGATTCTCGCCCGAATATTGTCTGGAGAAGTCTGATCGCTTATGTGGAGCAGGTGCTGGCGCCGACGCTCAGTTCAGGAGACGTGGTGGTCATGGATAATCTTCCAGCGCACAAAGCTGATGGCGTGCGCCAGGCGATCGAAAAGGCCGGTGCGCAACTGCGATATCTGCCGCCTTACAGCCCCGACTTCAATCCGTGTATGGATGGCTCCTGCGGGTCAAGGATTGTCGGATCGGTTTTGATGAACAGGTCGGTTGCGGCCATGTATACGGCGTCTGAATATGCCGCGGGATCGCTGCGCGCCCTGATGAATGTTCGCTTGGAGAACTGGTCCCAATCAATCGAGCGCGCTCAAAGCGCTTCGGATTGATCGGGGTGTCCTGGTTCTTCGGCTCCGTCCGTTCGCCATCACCTCACTTTGCCCTGACCATTCCTTTAGCCGATCAGGCGGCCGCCTGCGGCTGATAGCGTATGTCGTCCCGAAGGACAGCGAAGATCGTTCTTGCCATGCGATGTGCCAAGGCGATGGCGACGACCTTTGTCTTTTTCCGGATCAGCATGCTCGATAGCCAGTCCAATCCCAGCCCGAGCCTCCGTCTGACCATGATCTGCGCCATGGCGCCCAGATACAGCAATCGCCGGATATAACGGTTGCCCATCTTCGAGATTCGACCAAGCCTCTGTTTACCGCCGGTCGAGTGCGGTTTGGGTGTAAGGCCGAGCCAGGCAGCGTAGTCTCTCGCGGACCCGGAATTGCTGACATCAGGCGTCGTCGCCGTGATGATCGTCGCCGAAAGCATGCCGACACCCGGTATTGTGGTCAGGCGCTGGCTTGTCCCGCTTTGCTTGTGGGTCTCTTCGATCTCGCCGGTCAACTGCTCGATCCGCTTGTTCGTCTCGGCAAGTTGATCGAAGAGCACGCTCACTGGCGTCCGGGGCGCTTCTGGCAGCCGATCCAGTTGCTCCCTTATCGGGCTCAGACGAAGGGTAAGGTGGAGCGGCCGTTTCGATATATCCGGGAAGACTTCTTCCTGGCGCGCTCGTTCCGCAATCTCGACGATCTGAACCGGCAACTGGCCCATTGGCTCGATACCGTCGCCAACTGCCGGGTGCATGCCACGACCCAGCGCGTCGTCGGCGAAGCGTTCGCCGAGGAACGGCCCTGTCTGCGGCTGCTGCCGCTCGCGCCGTTCCGATCGGTCCTCAAGCTGGAGCGCCGCCTCAGCCGGGACGGCATGGTCAGTGTCGACGGCAACCTCTACAGCGTTCCTGACGCCACGCGCCGGCGGATTGTCGAGGTTCACAAGCTTGCCGGCGAGGTCCATATCCTGACGTCCAATCGCATCTTTGCCGAATGGGCGACGTCTTCGGCGATTCGGTCGTCGCCACCGCGCTCCTCGATCGCCTGCTGCATCACGCCGTCGTCGTTCAGAGCGAGGGATCAAGCTATCGGCTTCGCCAGCACGCCGAGCTCATGCCCGAGCACGTCCGCTCGAAGGCTATCATCGCTCCGCCGCTACAAGCAGAGCCGCGCCGTCGCGGGCGACCGCCTCGGCTCCACCCCATCGCCACAGCGAGTTGACCGGCGGAATTTGGGAATTTTACTTCGGCGCTTTGGGGGGGGAATTCACGCGGCACTGACAGTTCCTGCTCGAGGAGGTCTAATAACTCGGCGAGTGACATCGGCTTGCTGAAGACGTGACCCTGCGCTTGGTGGGCACCTAGCCTTCGAAGCACGGCGAGTTCGGAGGCTGCCTCCACGCCCTCGGCAATAATGAGGCTTCCAGTCTCCTTGGCGAAAGCGATCAGCGCCGATGCAAGGGCTCGGCGGGCGAGGTCCTCGTCGATGTTCCGGGTCAGGGTGACGTCGAGCTTGATCATCTCCGGCTTCAGCTGAAGAACATGGCGCAGGCTGGCATATCCAGCCCCCGCGTCGTCGACGGCTATCCGCAGGCCGCGTTGGCGCAAGGGTTGGAGAGCCCGGGTCAAGAACGCGTAATCCTCTACCGAAGTATGTTCCGTAATCTCAAGAACGATCTGCTCCGGAGCCATGCCCTCCAGTGCCGCCGGAAGCTGACCGCTCAAGATCGTATCGGGGGATACGTTGAGCGCCACATAAATATCGGTCGGGAGGTCCGACAGCTCCTGCAGCGCAAGGCGGATTGCAAGCAGTTCCAGCTCAACTTGGCGGCCGACCTCCGCTGCTTCCGCAAACCACAGATCAGGTGCTCGCACAGGGTAACTGCTCACCTGGTTGGCAATCTGGCTTGATTTGAGGGCTTGGATGTGAGTCAAGATTCCCATGACTCGCCCGCGCCGATGCACGCTGACCGACGCCGAGAAGGA
>NZ_JAYXIH010000088.1:0-5538 GCF_036016755.1 Aurantimonas sp. A3-2-R12
AAATCTGATGAAACAGCCTTTCCCATAGAGCACCTCCTGCTCACAGAGAATCAAACCGAACATCAAATGGGAACCCGTCGATTCAAATTATTCGCCGGATGCTCTAGCCAAGGACCCCGACCCAACCAGTGCCAAATTCGACCCTGTCCGGCACGCGCCATGCGGCCGGATCGGTCAGAAAATCTGCATGACCGCGAGGGCTGCGGCACCGTAGACACCGCCCAGAACGGCGACCGATGCCACCCCGAGAAGGATGGAGGCAATCAGCCAGAGACCATCGCGGGCGGTGATCGCCACTCCGGCGAGAGCGATAGCGACGCCGGGCGCCATGTTGGTCAGTGGAAAGGGAAGCGCCACCAGTGCCGCCATCAGAAAGCAGAACCAGCCGACCGCGACAAGCAGCACCCATTCAGGCTCGGGCCAATAGCGATGCCGTGCGAGGCGCTCGATCCAGCGCAGCGTCGGTCCGATCTTGCGCATCCCCATGCCGAGCGTGTCGGCGCTGAGGCGGATCCGATGGATACGGCCAGGCAGCCAGAGCCGGTGGCGGCCGATCGCAAGCTGCAGGGCGAACAGCATGAGCGGTATCCCGAAGAGCAGCGAGGCGCCCGGCGGGAGCGGAACCAGATTGAGCCCGCCGAGCAGAATGAAGAATGCCCCATACGCTCGCGAATCGAAGGCCTGGGACAATTCGCCCAGCGTTGGACCGGTCCGGTCGCGATGGGTATAGCCCCGCAGAATGGCGGAGATGCGTCGTTGCCGCTTGACCCCGCGTCGCCGCAGCGATCGTCGAATGTTTGAGAAGGCGGCGGGTGACACGGTGGATACTCGGTAAACTGGGTTTGCGGAACGGATCGCGGAGCTGAATGGCATGAGGCAGGCAATGCCAAACCGCCGACACGGCCTCCCCCTTAATCAAGGAGTCCGCAAACACTATGACGGGGTGGATATTAAATCGGCGTTTCGTTGGCAAACATCAAGCGGCTGCGTTGGCTGGTCGCCAACCGATTCCCATGTCGATGTGACTAATCGATACCCCTCGAGGCGCTTTGCGAGATCCGCGTCAGCCCGTCGCAAGCTGGGGCCGGGCGGCGCCGGCTGCGGTGGCGATCGCGTCGACGAGATCGCCATAGCCGACGAAGCGCCGCTCGTGCGCGAGCCCGAGACGATCGGCGATCGCGCGTGCGCGGGCATCGAGCTCGGCGTCGTCGGTCTGGGCAATGTGGACGACGCGTTCGTAATTGCCGAACAGCATCGCCGTCATTTCGGGATAACGGTCGAGGCGAAACGGCTTGGCGATGAACGCGTCGAACTGACGGGCGAGAAAATCGGTAAGCCAGAAGGTGGTCATGTTGGCATCGCCTTCGGCGGCGAAGCGGTCATTGCCGAGGAAAAAGGAATAGCAATGCGGGCCGGCAATGCGCTCGACGCCATGGCGTTCGCAGACCGCGTCGAGATGGCCGCCAGTGCCGCAATCGGCATAGGCGATAAAAATCCTGGACGCGCCCCGGTTCCGGGCCTTGAGGATGGCTGCTTCGACGGCTGGCGCGATCTTTTTCGGCGCGTTGTGAAGAACGGCCGGCAGGCAGGTGAGGTCGACATGGTCGAGGCCGTTGGCAGTGAGGATGGCGACAATCTCCCGCGCGATGGCGCCGCAGGCGATGACCGTGAGCCGCTCGACATTGTCACGGGAGGGCGCGGTGGCGTGGGCGGGGCCGTCGAACATCAGCCTTCCAGATGAAAATGTCGCGAGGGAGCGGAACCGGCGTAAGTCTCAGCCGTTTTTCCGTCACATTCTCGAAACGGAGAAAACAGCATGGCCCACCGCATCGCAATATTGTCCGGGGTTCTCGTCGGGGCGCTTCTGCTGTCCGCTTGCGCCAACACCGTGCGCGGGGTTGGCCGCGACCTTGGCAACACCGTCGACGCCACCGGGGCCGCTGTCAGGGACGTCGCGCAATAGGCAGTCGACCAGCGCGGCGTTGAACCGGCGCGGGGCCTTCGGGAAGCCGCGCCATTCTCATGGGCGCAGCGAGGGGGAGGCGGCAAGATATCCGTCTTGAACACAGCCCGACCGCTGCGCGTCGCGTCAGCGTCGGAACTGGGAGAGGGGTGGATGACCCGGGTCATGCTCGCCGGAGCTGATTGTGCTTGCGGGCCATCAGATCTTTGGCGATCTCGACCGTGATCGCCGCATCGCGGCAATAGGCGTCGGCGCCGACCTGATTGGCGAAATCCTCGTTCAACGGCGCGCCGCCGACAAGGACGATATAGTCGTCGCGCCGGCCCTTCTGGACCAACGTATCGATAACCACCTTCATGTAGGGCATCGTCGTGGTCAGCAGCGCCGACATGCCGAGAAATTCGGGCTGGTGCTCGTCGAGCGCGGCGAGATACTTGTCGACGTCGATGTTGATGCCGAGGTCGACGATCTCGAAGCCGGCGCCCTCCATCATCATGCCGACGAGGTTCTTGCCGATGTCGTGGATGTCGCCCTTGACGGTGCCGATGACCATCTTGCCCTGTTTCGGCGCACCGGTCTCGACCAGCAACGGCCGCAGAATCTTCATTCCGGCCTTCATGGCATTGGCCGAGAGCAGCACTTCAGGCACGAACAGGATGCCGTCGCGAAAATCCTCGCCGACGATCTGCATGCCGCCGACGAGCGCCTTGGTCAGGACGTCGTAGGGCGTCCAGTCCCGTCCGAGGAGGATGTTGGTGCCTTCCTCGATTTCCTCCTTCAGCCCGTCGTAAAGGTCGTCCTTCATCTGGGCGACGAGGTCGTCGTCGGAGAGCTCGGCCAGTACGATCTCGTCGTTATCCGCCATGATGGCACTCCTCACCAGCGGCCTCTCCCAAGGCCTTATTAGGGAACGGTGTCGGCGCATGTCGGGCGCTTCGCACCGCATCACGATCGAGAGTAGGGCAAAGGGCGGTAAACAAATCTTCCGGCTGCGACATTGCCGATGCCGAAAACGACGTCCGCGCCACGGATACGCTTGCCGAGCCAGCCCGGCGACTGTCCTTCGCGCGTCACCGATCTTCGCATCCGGAACGGCGAGCGGGATTTGTCCTTTTACAATCGGCTGTGATTGCCGCGTATGCTCGCGGGAGGATGTCGGCCGGGGAGGGTGCAGAGCCCGGCCGGCGCCAGCGGACAATGCCAGGAGACGACGGATGAGCGACGTGACCGGACAGGCCCCCGAGGCGATGGAAGCCGAGAGCGGTGCGGCGGGCGGACGACGCGGGCGCGGCGGTGGCGGCGGCGCATCGGCTCGGCGCGCGGCCCGCACCCAGTCCGGGTCGGGACCAAAACTTGCCTATATCCGCCGGTCGCTTCCGGAATACGAGGTGCTCGACGAGGAAGGTCTGGCCCTGATCGAGGCGAATGCAGACACGGTGCTTGAGGAGATCGGCATCGAATTTCGCGACGACGCGGAAGCGCTGGCGATGTGGAAGGAAGTGGGCGCCGACGTGTCCGGAGAGCGGGTGCGTTTTCCCAAGGGGCTTTGCCGCGAACTGTTGAAGACAGCGCCGCGGATTTTCACCCAGCACGCCCGCAATCCGGAGAACTCGGTCGAGATCGGCGGCAAGGCCACGGTGTTCGCGCCGGTCTACGGTCCGCCTTTCGTGCGTGACCTCGACGGCGTGCGGCGCTACGCAACGATCGAGGATTTCCGCAACCTCGTGAAGCTCGCCTATATGGCACCGTCGATCCACCATTCGGGCGGCACGGTGTGCGAGCCGGTCGACATCCCGGTGAACAAGCGTCACCTCGACATGGTGCATGCGCACATGACGCTGTCCGACAAGCCGTTCATGGGCTCAGTGACGGCGCCGGAACGGGCCGCCGACACGATCGAGATGTGCCGCATCCTGTTCGGCTCGGACTTCGTCGATCAGAACACCGTTGTCATCAACCTGATCAACGCCAACTCGCCGATGACCTTCGACGGCACCATGCTGGGCGCGCTCAAGGTCTATGCCCGGGCGAACCAGGCCTGCATCGTCACGCCCTTCATCCTGGCAGGGGCCATGAGCCCGGTGACGGTCGCCGGCACCTTGACGCAGGTGCTCGCCGAGGTGCTGGCGGGCGCCGCCTTCACCCAGCTTTGCCGGCCGGGCGCGCCGGTCGTGTTCGGTACCTTCGCCTCGTCGATCTCGATGCAGTCCGGCGCGCCGACCTTCGGATCGCCGGAGCCGGCGCTGGTCTCCTATGGCGCGGCGCAGCTCGCGCGCCGGCTCGGCCTGCCGTTCCGTACCGGTGGGTCGCTCTGCGCCTCCAAGGTGCCGGATGCCCAGGCAGCCTACGAGAGCGCCAACACGCTGAACTCGACGGTGCTGGCGGGCACCAACTTCGTGCTGCACGCTGCCGGCTGGCTCGAGGGCGGGCTGGCAGCCTGCTACGAGAAATTCGTCATGGATTGCGATCAGCTCGGCATGATGCAGGCAATGGCGCGCGGGGTCGACTTGTCCGAAAACGGCCAGGCCATGTCGGCGATCCGCGAGGTCGGGCCGGGCAGCCATTATCTCGGCTGCCAGCACACCCAGGACAATTTTCAGACGGCGTTCTATCGCTCGTCCATCGCCGACAACAATTCCTTCGAGCAGTGGTCGGCCGAGGGCGCGTTGCGCGCCGAGAACCGGGCCAACCAGCTTTGCCGGCGCTGGCTCGATGCCTATGAGGCGCCCGCGCTCGATCCCGGCGTCGCCGAGGCGCTTTCCGGCTTCATCGCCAAGCGCAAGGAGTCCGAGCCCGACGCCTTTGCCTGAAAGGGACAGGCGGACCCGGCCGCCGCAAGCGAAGCGAACGCCGCCGCGAAAGTCGGCGCGACGATCCACAGTGCGGTTTGGAAGGGGCTGCAGAGCTGATTTGGGCCCGCCTTATCCATGCTTATACAAGCTCACACGGAACGGTTGCGATGAACCGTTGATCGGTTATGTTCGTCGGGCGGCAAGCTGACCGGGCGGCTCCAGGGATCTCGGTGAACAAGCGTTTCCTTCTGCTGGGCTAGCCGTACGTGCATCATCTTCTCGCGATATCCGTTGTCAGTCTTGCGGCCGGATGCCGGCTTCTCACCGCCTTTATCGGTTTGGTGGCGACGTATTTGGACCCGAGTCAACCGGTCAGCGATGATCGCGCCGTCTACGCACTCCTGCTTGCCTATGTTGTCTTTGCCATTGGTCTTGTGGTGGTGTCGCGACGGATTGAAAGCGCCAGATATCCCGCGTTGATCGTCCATGCCATCGATATCGCCGTGCTGGCAACGTTGATGCAGTTTACCGAAGGATCGACGAGCCCGTTTTTTCTGTTTTTCACGTTCCTGCTTTTCAGTTCGATGCTCCACTGGAACTGGGTGGGCGCCTTGGCCACGACGGCGGTTCTTGTCGGGATCCTGTTTGTCACCTGGATATCTGGTGTCGAATCCGGGGATGTCCCGAAGTTTGTTGAACTTCGTTGAGCGGCGATGCCGGGTTGAACGTTACGCGGCCCTCGATGCAGGGGCAATGAACTTTTCGGCATTTTGGCGCTGATGG
>NZ_JAYXIH010000089.1:0-5535 GCF_036016755.1 Aurantimonas sp. A3-2-R12
CTCGCACGCCGGCTCGAACAGGACCGGCCGGGCGTCGCCGCGAGCATCCTGGAGGGTCTCGACGAAATCCTCACCGTTGTTCGTTTGAAGCTGCCGATGCAGCGTCGCCCCTGAGTTCCAGCACGAGGTGCAACACCCCCTCGCCGGACGTGGTATCGGCGGGCTGTCTAGACCATTCGGGAGTGTTGCCGTGCCATCCTATTCGCACCTTTCCACCTGGGAAAGGGAGCAGCTTGCCGCGCTGAAGGCCGCCGGGGCCTCGGGAAATTCCATGGCCAGGGCGCTCGGGCGTTCCCCCGCCACGATCAGCCGGGAGCTGCGCCGAAACCGTCTCCCATGTGGCGGATATTCGCCGCGTCAGGCCGACGGAGCCTATCTCGAGCGACGGCGGCGTGACGCCATACTCGAGAGCGACAGAAGATTGCGCCAGTTCGTGACCGACCGCCTCGCCGAGGGCTGGTCGCCCGAGCAGATCGCCGGCTGGCTCAAGCGAAACACCGAGCCGAAGCTGCGCACTCTCGTCACCGAGACGATCTACGCCTTCATCTACCGCGCTGCTCAACAGCCGGAGAAGCTGTGGCGCTATCTGGTCAGGCGGCGGACGCGACGTCGGCCGCTGCGCGCTCGCCCCTCCCGCGACACCATCAAGAACCGCCGCTCCATCCATGATCGTCCAGCCTCGGCGGCAGACCGAAACGAAGTCGGCCATTGGGAAGCGGACCTCATTATCTGCAAGCACACCCGACCCGTCCTGGTCCTGCACGAGCGCAAGACGCGGATCACGCTGGCCACAAGGATGAGCGGCAAAACCGCCGCAGAGACCATCTCGTCAATGATGGCGATCTTCCGCCGTGTCGATCCAAGCCTGCGCGGTTCGGTGACTTTCGATAATGACACGACCTTCGCCCGCCATGGCCTGCTGACCGACCTCTTCGGCATGTCAACATGGTTCTGCGATGCCTACGCCTCCTGGCAGAAAGGCGGGATAGAAAACGCCAACGGCCGACTGCGGCGCTGGCTCCCGCGCTGGCTCGACATCGATGCCATCGATGAAGCCGATCTCCAGGACGCCATCATCACCCTCAACACCACGCCCAGAAAATGTCTCGGCTTCATCACCCCGTTCCAGGCACTCCTCAAGGAGCTTGGCAAAGACGTTCAAATCCGCTTCTCATGAGAATGTTGCGCTTCGCGCTGGAATCCACCGCCGCTCGCTGGCTTGCACCAACATCGCCGAGAACATGATGGGTACGATCCGGCGCGTCACGCACAACGTGAAGCGGTGGCAGAACGGACAAATGGCTCTGAGATGGGTCGCCGCCGGTATGATCGAGGCCGCCAAGGGCTTCCGCAAGCTCAAGGCTCACAAGCAGCTGCCGATTCTGCGGGCCGCCCTCATTGCCCATCAGCGCCAAAATGCCGAAAAGTTCATTGCCCCTGCATCGAGGGCCGCGTAACGTTCAACCCGGCATCGCCGCTCAACGAAGTTCAACAAACTTCGGGACATCCCCCAAAAGGCTTGGCGAACCGCTTTGGGTGCTATTACCATGCCGAAAGGTGATCCAAATGGGGAATGCCGGTTGAGCTAACTTGGGATTTTTGATCGTACCGGATGGGGCATTCAGGGTGATAAGTCTGTATGAGTATGACCGAAGGGTTGTTCGAATTATCGAGTCAAACGATATATTTGTGGTGCCTTTCTTCATTTTAGTCGTCTGCCTGCCCAGCTTCATATACGTTGTGTTCCCTGCGGGATCGCTGGCGGTAGGGATCATTCTGATTGCGATAGCAACATTCGTGCTAGCGCCCCCCACATTGACGGTTATCTCCATCAGTCTATCCTACAGTCTCATCCTTTTTCTGTCCGCCTTCTTTAACGCGACATATGAAGACTTCAAACCCGCACAAATACTCGTGAAAGCCACGGCGCACGGCTTCATTGTCTGCATTGCGGTTTCGCTAGGATTGCTGTTGTCACGTTTGTGCGTTGTTCTTTTGAGAAAAAATATCGAAAAAATTGTGCTTGTAGCCAATCTTTTGTTTATCATTCCTGGCTTATTGACGGTGCTGTGGCGCCCTTCTTTTCTCGGATACAACCTCTATGTTAAGAACATTTTCCCATTCGCAGAGCCTAGCCACTATGCCCTTGCGGCCGCCCCATTCATGCTTTTTGGTGCGGTATTTCTCCCATTGCCTCGAAATATCATTTTGCTGACTGTCTACGTGATTATTTCTCTCCTACAACCGTCTTTAATATTATTATTAGTTTCAATGGTTATTTTACTACTAATATCTTTTCGATACATAATAAATATAGATCGAGAGATATCATTCGATAAGTATGTTTTTTATGCTATTAGCTGTATCCTTATATATTGTGCATTTATTGCTTATCAACAAGGCGTGTTTCACAGCCCTCTGCCTGGAGTCTACCAAGCCCCGGAGAGCCAGCCGGATCCTTCGGCAACCAAGGAACGAAGGACCGCGCCCTCCAAACCTGGAGTCTACCAAGCCCCGGAGAGCCAGCCGGATCCTTCGGCAACCAAGGAACGAAGGACCGCGCCCTCCAAACCTATAATGCGATATTTAGCCGACCGACTGTCAATAAGTCCTCAAAGCAAAAACCTCACGGTACTTGTGTTCCTGCAAGGCTGGGAGGATGCCTATCGCTCACTGATCGAAACCGGTGGCGCCGGGCGCGGCTTCCAATCCATGGGGACGTCGGAGCCTGGCCCGATAGCCGAGCGCATCAGATCGATCGCTCACATGTACAAGAACAGAAACGATGGCGGTTCTCTCGCGCCCAAAATCGTCTCGGAATTCGGCTATATCGGGATCGGGGTCGTTGCAGCGCTGCTTGGCGCGGGTGTTTACGCCTTCTGCAATCTTGCTGTTGCCGACAGAGCGAAAATTGAACCGCTGCGTGCAATCTCCTACTGTTTTATTGTTTCGCTAGTAGTCGAACTTTTCTTGCGAGGCTATGGCTATTTCTCGCCGGGCGTCTTCCTTGCTATAGTCGGCCTTACCATAATCTTTATGACCGATCGACAAAAAGTGAGCTATGACAACAGTCTTGGTATTTAACAGATTCTATCTGCCCGGGTACGAGGCCGGCGGGCCTATTGTCTCGCTGGCCAATTTGTTTACGGCGTTGGGAGACACCATCCTGTTCCGGCTGGTCACCACAGATCGCGACATAACGGACAGCCAGCAGTATCGGTCCGTCTCGCCCGGCGTATGGACCCCGGTCGGCAAGGCATCAGTGCTGTATCTGGCCCCCAGCGAGATCTCGATCAGATCGATTGCGCGCGCGGCGGATCAATCCATCCACGTGCTATATCTTAACAGCTTTTTTGATACGCGTTTTACCGCGCGCGTCCTACTTGCGCGACGATTGGGGCGACTCCCGCAGACCCGGCTCGTACTGGCCCCTCGGGGCGAGTTCTCGGCTGGCGCACTAGGCCTTAAGTCCCGAAAAAAATATGCGTATATGGCCGCTCTCAAGGCCTCCGGCTTGTTGGCCGGAATCGAATGGCACGCCTCCACCCCGTTCGAAGCCGAAGAGATTGTTTCCGCGCTCGGCCCCGATGTCGCCCAAAAGGTCCGCACTGCACCCGATCTCGGCGCGATGCCCGACGACAGTACGATAACGACATGGCATCCACGAAAAGCAGGGGACCCTTTGCGCATCTGCTTTCTGTCGCGGATTTCGCCGATGAAGAATCTCGTCGGCGCGATCAACGCCTTGGCCCACATGCATGCACCCGCCCACTTAACAGTCTATGGACCGGTACAGGACAAGGCCTATTGGGAAGAATGCCAGCGCGCCGCAGAGCATCTTCCTGCCCACATCGGTTTTGTGCACTCCGGCACCCTACCCCGAACCGAAATTCACGCAACGCTCGCACGCCACGACGCCTTCTTCCTACCCACGCTCGGCGAAAATTACGGCCATGTGATTCCCGAGGCGCTTTCGGTCGGGCTGCCGGTCGTAATCAGTGACTGTACCCCGTGGAGGGGTCTGGCCGGCAAGGGCGTCGGCTATGATGGCCCTCTTGACGATCAAGCTTTTGCCCGCGAACTCGACCGACTAGCCGGGCTCGATGGGGATGCGCTTGGCGCCGTCCGGCGGGCCTGCCGCAACTATGCGCGAATCGTATTGACCGATCCGAAGTCCGTCGAGGCCAATCGTCTTCTCTTCCGGCCTTGAAGCCCGCAGCCCAGTCAATCCAGCAGAGCCTTTCTGAGGAAAGCCACGCTCTTGCTGCGCTCGCTATCGAGTACCTCATTGGCTTGCGCGAAATCCACCGCATCTGACATCGCCGCGATCCCAGCGCGATCCAAGGCATAGCGATGCATCAGCCCCGTCATGGTCAGAAGGCTGACAATTCGGCTCGAATGCACTCCCGGACTGACGGCGACGAAAGGCTTGTTGAAAATTATGGAAAAGCACACGCCGTGAAAGGAGTCCGTCACGACAAATCGAGCCTTCGACCAGAGCGTCAGAAACTCGAGGGGTCCGGCATCGCTGACGGTGGTTGCGAAGGGCAGGCGGTGGAACGGATCCTGCTCGATGCATACGGTCCTGGACCGGCAGACTACCGAAAAATGCTCCGCCGCTGGCGCCACAAGCTGCGACTTAGGTACTGAGTACACAAGTACATAGGGGGCGGTCACGAGCCCGGGATCGACTTCGCTGGAAGCAGGCAGCAAGTGCTCCCATCCGTTGCGATCAATGAGTAGCGTCGGGTCTAAGACGTGTACAACTTCTTTTTCGACCAGGGGCTCAATGATGTCAACCGCCCCGGCTTCGCGAACCGATATGGCACTGAAATCCGCCAGTAGGGACCTGATCTGCTTTCGCTCGATAGCATTGAATTTGTAATGGCCGATGCTGGCGGCATAGGCAATCTTGCGCGAGTGCCGGGCGAAGTCGAGGAAATAGACCGGATCGATTGTCCCGTCAGCCGTGACACAGTTGGGGTTCCAGATCTGGTCACTGCCGCACACATAGGCGTCTCGGCCATCTTCGCGTCGGCTTTTGAGTTCGCTTGCAGAAAGTCGGGGGCCAAGGTCGAGTGCCACGCTTTGAAAGTCGCGGAAACGCTCCAGAGTACGCCTGCGACTGGCCAAACGGAAGAGATCCTTAGCCGTTCCCATGAACTGGCGCAGTGTGCGCGCCGAGCGGATCAACTCCATGTCGCGGCTGGCATGGCGATTGTGGTAGTTGACCACATCGGCCTGCGCAAATTGACCCAGGATCGACTTCAGGGCGAACGCTTGCAACGCTGCTCCATAATTCGGGACATCCTGCAAGGTGACAATCCCGGCCTTGGGTCCGTCAACCATTCCGCTCTCCTTGGTCCGCCGCTTCGATGAACAAGATGCAATCGTCCCTCGACGTCTTGGGCGAGCAACACACTTTGAGGGGATGTCCCGAAGTTTGTTGAACTTCGTTGAGCGGCGATGCCGGGTTGAACGTTACGCGGCCCTCGATGCAGGGGCAATGAACTTTTCGGCATTTTGGCGCTGATG